>NKIE01000017.1:0-6624 GCA_002256055.1 Pseudomonas sp. PGPPP3
GAAGCCAGCCTTGAAGAAGTCCAAGTAGGCGCCAATCAGGGGGCGGAAAATCCCCTGTTTGCCCCAGGTCCATTGCAGGCCATCGCGCCACAGGCGCCAGTTCCACAGCAGGCCATCGCGTTTGAGCATATGAATCATGCCGCGCGTGGAGTCGAGGAAGAAGAAAAAGGTGCCCATCAGCATGGCTCGGCGCAGCAGTTTGCGGCTGCCGCAGACCTGGTTGTAGACGTCGAAGGCCACGGCTTTGTGCTCGGTTTCTTCCAGGGCATGCCAGCGCCACAAACGGGCCATGGCCGGGTGTGCACCGGCCAGCGCTTCGGGGTTTTGCAGCAAGCCGTCGGCGAGGATCGCGGTGATGTGCTCCAGCGCTGCGGTGGCCGCCAGTTGCCGTTGCGGTGAGAACTTCTTCTGGGTGAAGCGAATCCGTGCCTGGGCGCGGCGCTCGATGGTGGTGATGTCGTAGCCCAGGTCGCGCAGGCGGTTGCTGTACTCCATGTGCTCACGGCTGTGGTGGCCTTCCTGGCCGATAAAGCCACGAATCTGCTCCTTCAATACCGGGTCGCTGATCTGGTCGCGGAACTGGCGCACCGAGTCGATGAAGAAGCGCTCGCCGTCGGGGAACAGCACCGACATCGAGTCAAACAGATGGGTCTTGAAGGCATCGCCGCCGTGCCAATGGCGCGGTAGCGGCTTGGGCAGGTTGAAGTCCAGGTGACGAGGGCGAATCTGCAAACCTGCCGGTGTAGTGCTGGCCATGATGACTCCCTGAGAGTGGCGTGAGCATGGCCGGACTATGGCGTCGCGCCGGCAGCGGGCACAGGTGCACATCAGCCAATGTTGCAGTCATATGTGGCCATTACCGGTTTGCCAGTCGAACGGTAGGGCTGGTCGCTAGCTCTTGTGTTGCGGGGCTTTAAAGCAGAAAGGCCCCGTTAGGGGCCTTTGCTTTTGTGGCTGAGAGTTAGGCTGCTACGGCCTTGGTCGTGACTTCGTCGAACTCGTCGCGGTACTGCTCAACCAGGTGCAGGTTGTTGTGTTGCCAAGGGTGGAAGCCGGTCTTGTAGAAGTCTGCGTAGTCACCTACAAGCTTGCGGAAAATGCCGTCTTTGCCCCACAGCCAAACCAGGCCGTCGCGCCAGACTCGCCAGTTCCACAGCAAGCCGTCGCGCTTGAGCATATGGATCAAGCCCTTAGTGGTGTCGAAGGTGAAGAAGAACGTGCTCTGCAGCATGGCCCGGCGCAGCAGCCATTTATTGCCGCTGACCTGTTGGAATACATCGAAAGCCACTGCCTTGTGTTCAGTCTCTTCCAGGGCATGCCAGCGCCACAGCTTGGCCATCGCCGGGTCGGCGCCGGCGGTCCATTGCGGGTTGCTCAACACGGCATCGGCCATGATCGCGGTGAGGTGTTCTACCGAAGTAGTGGCCGCTAGCTGGAGCTTGGCGGGCAGGTGCTTGCGCACAAATGCCAGGCGGCGCTTGATGCCGCGCTCCAGGTAGTCAACGTCATAGCCCAGGTCGCGCAGGCGCTGGCTGTATTCCAGATGCTCACGGCTGTGGTGGCCTTCCTGGCCGATAAAGCCGCGGATCTGCTCATTCAGGGTGGGGTCGCTGATCTGGTCGCGAAACAGGCGCACCGAATCGATAAAGAAACGCTCGCCATCGGGAAACAGCACCGACATGGCATCGAACAGGTGAGTCTTGAACGCATCGCCGCTATGCCAGTGGCGGGGCATTGGGTTGGGCAGGTCAAAGTCCAGGTGGCGGGGACGAATCTGCAAACCGGGCGGCGTGGTGCTGATCATGACAACTCCCTGAGGGGCAAACAGAATCTAGAGCTTTAACTCTAGGCTTGTTAGCGAGCACGGCCAAGGTTATCTTCTGCCAATATTCGGGTCATATCCGGCCAGAAAACTCATAAGAATAACAAGATGAAACCGCCACTTAATCTCACCACTGAGTTGGTGCCGTTGACCTATGTCGAGGCCCTGCTGGAGTTGGCACACACCTTTGGGGTTGAGCGTGACGCTTTGTTTGCGGCTGCGCGGGTTAAGCCTCAGGTGCTGCAACACCCTAACGGGCGCGTGTCGTTTATCGATTTCAACCTGCTCGCCATTGCCGCCTTGCAGGCCTGCCATGAGCCCGCGCTGGGGCTGTTGCTGGGTCAGCGCCTGAACGTTTCCAGCCACGGCATTCTCGGTTATGCGGTGCTGGCCAGCGCCAACCTCGGCCAAGCCATTCAATTTGCCCTGAAGTATTACCGGGTGCTGGGCCTGACCTTCGATCTGGAGTTGATCGAGCACCCTGAGCGCATGGAGTTACGGGCCATCGAGTCGATGCCCATGGGCCCGCTGACGCGCTTCGCCGCCGAGGGCTTGTTGGCGAGCTTGTACAGCATCGCGCGCTTTCTCGTGGGGGTTGATCTACAAGGCCTGACGGTGGGTTTTGCCCATGCGGCGCCGGCTCATGCCGAGCGCTACCGCGAGATCTTCGGTGTGGCAGCGCAGTTCGATCAGCCCTGGCATTCGCTGAGCATGCCCAAGCGCTATCTGGCCCAACCGATGGCCCTGGCCAATCCGGGCACCGTGCAGATGTGCGAGCAGCAATGCGAGGCTTTGCTGTCCACGCTGGATGTGCAGGAAGGGTTGCTGACCCGCGTGCGGCGTTTGCTGCTGGCCCGCCCTGGGGATTTTCCCAACCTGCAGAGCGCCGCCCAGGCGCTGCACACCAGCGGCCGTAGCCTGCGCCGGCATTTGTCTGACCTCGGTACCAGCTACCAGCAGGTGCTCGATGAGGTGCGCAAACGTCTGGCGCTGCAGTACCTGAGCACCACGCAATTGCCGCTGTATGAGATTGCCTTTCTGCTGGGTTTTAGCGACCCGTCGAACTTCCGGCGGGCGTTCAAGAAGTGGACTGGCAAGACGCCTGGCGACTACCGCCGCGATAGTTAAATCGCCCGGCGTTCACTGCACGCCCAGAGGCGCAAACAAGGCCTGCAACTCCTCTTCGCCTAGCGCCAGTTGGCCAAGCCCTTCGCTGTCCAGCAGGCCACGGGCGAGGCTGGCCTTGTTCTGCTGCAGTTGCTGGATTTTCTCTTCCAGGCTGCCGCGGGCGATCAGCTTGTAGACGAACACCGGCTTGTCCTGACCGATGCGGTAGGCGCGGTCGCTGGCCTGGGCTTCGACTGCCGGATTCCACCAGGGGTCGAAGTGGATCACGGTGTCGGCGGCGGTCAGGTTGAGGCCGGCGCCGCCAGCTTTCAGGCTGATCAGAAACACCGGCACCTGGCCGCTCTGGAACTGCTCCACCGGGGTGCGCCGGTCTTGGGTGCTGCCGGTGAGTTTGACGTAGCCGATCTGCCGCGCCTGCAGTTCGGTTTCGATCAGCGCCAGCATCGAGGTGAACTGCGAAAACAGCAGCACCCGGCGGCCGGCGGCGGTCAATTCATCGAGCATTTCCAACAGGCTGCTGAGCTTGCCCGAGTCGCGGCTGTCGAGGTCGCTGGGTGGCTCGTCCAGCAGGCGCAGGTCGCAGCAGCACTGGCGCAGGCGTAGCAGCGCTTCGAGGATGACGATCTGGCTGCGCGCCAGGCCCTGGCGGGCGATCTCGGCGCGGACCTTCTGGTCCATGGCCAGGCGCAGGGTTTCGTAGCGGTCGCGCTGGGCGGCGGTCAGCTCGACCCAGTGGGTGATTTCGGTTTTCGCCGGCAGTTCGGTGGCCACTTGTTCCTTGGTGCGGCGCAGCAGGAAGGGCCTGATCCGCCCGTGCAGATGGGTCAGACGCTGGGCGTTGGCCTGCTTCTCGATCGGCGTGCGGTAGTCGCGCTGGAAGCTTTTGCTGTCGCCAAGCCAGCCAGGCATGAGGAAGTTGAACAGCGACCAGAGCTCACCCAGGTGATTTTCTAGCGGTGTGCCGCTCAGGCACAGGCGCTGTTCGGCCTGGATCTGCGCCAAGGCGAGGGCGGCCTTGCTGCGCGGGTTCTTGATGTTCTGCGCTTCATCGAGAATCAGCAGGTGATAGCGCTGGGCGCTGAGCAGGGCGAGGTCGCGGGGCAGCAGGGCGTAGGTGCTGAGGATCAGATCGTGACTGCCGATCTGACTGAATAGTGCACGGCGTTTGCTGCCATGCAGGGCCAGGACACGCAGCTCCGGGGCGAAGCGCGCGGCTTCGTCCTGCCAGTTGGCGATCAGGCTGGTGGGCATCACGATCAGCGCTGGCGCGGTCAGGCGCCCGGCTTGTTTCTCGGTGAGCACATGGGCGAGGGTCTGCACGGTTTTGCCCAGGCCCATGTCATCGGCCAGCACACCGCCAACGCGCAGTTCGCGCAGGGTCTGCATCCAGGCCAGGCCTTCCAACTGATAAGGGCGCAGGGTTGCGCGCAGGCCGCTGGGGGCGCTGATGGCCTGCTGCGGCAGTTTTTGCAGGCGGCTGGCGAAGTCACGCAGCTGCTCGCCGCCATGCCAGTGCAGGGCCGGGCCTTGGGCCAGGGTCTGCAGGCGTGCGGCATCGGCGCGGGGCAGGCGCAGAGGCTCGCTGCCGGCCAGCGGGTCACGGAAGAACAGCTCGCCGAGGGTTGCCAGCAGTGGCTTCAAACGGGCGAAGGGCAGGCCGACGCGGCGTTTGTCGGGCAGGCTGACCGTCAGCAGATCGCTGTCCGGGCGCTTGGCCACGGCGTCGCCATTCAGCAGCCAGGGCGTGCGCCGAATCGCCTGCAGCAGAATCGGCAGCAGGCTGATGCGCTGGCCGTCCACCTCGATGCCCAACTCCAGATCGAACCAGTCGTGCTCGGGGGCTTCGTCAATCTGCGCGTACCAGTCGTCCACTGTTAGCAAATTGAACTGGAAGTCCGGACGCACCAGCACCTGCCAGCCGGCCGCGCGCAGTTCGGGCACGCGCTGTTGGTAGAACTGCAGCCAGGCGCCATCGCTGTCCATCTCGAAGGGTTCGCCGGCTTCGGCCGGCAGCGCTTCGCTCTGGCGCAGCGACACCAGCATACCGGCATCTTCCAGGCTGCGACGCAGGCGCGCTTCGGCCGCGGCATCACGAATGATGCGCAGTGTCAGGGTTGGGCTCTGGCGCACCAGCAGGTCTTTGGCCGGTTTGCCGAAGGTGCGCTGGCCCTGGTACTCGAAGGCCAGGGCGGCACGGTGCTGGGTCTGCTCGTGCATGCGGCCTTTGCGCGCATCGAAGTGCATGCGCACATGGCTGCCGAGGCTGAGTACGGCGGTCGGCTGCAGGCCTTCCAGGCGTTCTTCTACCTGCGGTTCGCTGGCGATTTTGGTCGGTGGCGGAGGCAGCAGAGGCAATGGCGGCGGTGGCAGGCCGGCTTCTTGCTGGGCCTGCAGGGTGAGCAGGGCAGCCACCACGTGCTTGCAGTTGTAGCGCACCGGGCAGCCGCAATGGCCGTCGATGCGCCAGCCAAACTCCTGGGCCTGCAACTGGATGCGTTGTCGGTAGACCTGGCCGCTGGTGCCGCGGCAGCTGGCCATCAGGGTTTGCTGGTGGAGGCTGAGCAACTGGCTGCGGCCTTCGGCGGCATAGCGCACGCCACGGTCGAAGTTGCCGCCGCCGATGCTGGCGCGCCAGTCGTCCTGGTGCAACTGCAAGATATCCAGGGTCATCGGGCGTGCCTCGCGGGCGATAGGTCGAATCGAGAAGCCGAATAGACGCAAAGCCGGTGAGTCTGGCACAGCTGGGGGCAGATTGGCAGGTTGTTGAAAAATGTAGGCGAGGCCGCCTAGACAAGGCAAAAACCGGCGAAGACGCGGAGTTTACTGTTGTAAATGAGCAGTCTGAGCCGGTTTTTAACGCCGTATAGGCAACGCAGGTAGTTTTTCAATGACCTGCTAGGTGATCAGTGTGCCAATGCCTGGCGATACAGCCCCGGCGTGGCGCCAAAGGCCTGGCGAAAGCGGTTGCTGAAGTGGCTGGCGCTGGCAAAACCACAGCTCAGGGCAATCTCGCCCAGAGCCAGATGGCTGTGCTGCAACAAATGGGCGGCGCGCTGCAGACGGCGCGTGAGCACATAGCGATGGGGCGCCAGGCCGACGCTGAGCTGGAACATGCGCGCAAAGTGATAGGGCGACAGCGCCACCCGCTGCGCCAACTCGTCGATGCTCAGTGGCTGGTCGAGGTGTTGCTCGATGTAGTCCAGCAAGTCTTTGCGCTGATGCGCGGCCAGCCCGCCCTTGACGTGCAAATCCTGGCGGCGGCCGCTGTGGCTGAGCAGGCTGTGATCGAGGATCGCGCAGGCCAGGCTGGAACACAGCAGGCGTTCCGCCGGCTCGTGCCAGTCGAGCTGGCTGAGGGCGCGAAAGCGGGCGGTTTGCAGCGGCTCATCGATAAAGGTGCGTTCATGTAGCTGAGTTTCGCGCGGCTCGCGGTCGAGCAGGCGCACGGCGCCGAGGGCAAATTGCTCGACATCGAAGTACAGGTGGATAAAACGCAGCTCGCCGTTCACCACCCAGGCCGACTGATGCTCGGCCGGCAAAATGCACAGCTTGTCTGGGGCGCCTTTGTGGCCTGGCTGATCACGGCGGAAGGTGCCCAGGCCACCGTCCTTTCACCCGCCCGCGAGATCGTCGGCGTGCCCGGCATCGAGGTCTATCCGAAGGAAGACTTCACC
>NKIE01000017.1:6634-15622 GCA_002256055.1 Pseudomonas sp. PGPPP3
CCCAGGCCACCGTCCAGGTATCAGCCGATGGTGTGATGGCCCGGCGTGCTGTAACCCGTGGCGTCATGTGCGTTGGACCACACCGCCAACGCCATGCCCTCAGCCATCTGCGCGCTACGCTCAAGCGTGGCGCGCGAATGGCTGAGGGTATTGAACACCTGGAAGTGGGCTAGCGCGGGCATGGGCGGCTCCTGTTGGCGCCAATGCTAACGCGGCAAACGCCGAACGCCAGCCGTGCGCGACGAATAAACGCAAGATTGTGCAAGCGCTGGCCGTGCACCGAGCCCTGGTGTGTTGTGGGGGCGTTGATTTTTACACTCGGCCAGCGCCGCAATTACAGGCAGAATTGAGGCATCAGCCCACAAGGAGTTAGCCATGCGACTTTTCCTCGTCACCACTTTGGCACTGCTGCTGGGTGGCTGTGACCTCAACGAGCCAGCAGACCCTGAAGGCCAGGGCGCTTGGCTGACGCTTGGGCGCAACGGCGTGGCCAGCGCCTTTATCCGCTTCGACAGCGGCGAGACTGAGAAATGGACGGCCCCCTTTACCACCCGCTTTGTCGGCGACGGCCAGTCCCTGGAAATCATCCTCAAGACCGAGCGCTGCGGCGATATGCAGTTCCTCTCGGTGCTCGGCAGTGACGAGCTCAAACGCATCAGCAACAGCCCTGCCGCCGGTCGCGCACTACCTTGCCAGCTCAACAGTGCCGACGCACCGCGCTGGACGCTGCTGACCAAGGTGGTGAACTCGAAGCAGGAATAGACAGGCCGCAGCGCCCGAATATGGCCGAGAGAACTCGGCCACTCGCGGCCAAGTGAAATAGACCCACTCACGGCGAGTGGGGTAGTGTCATAAGCAAATGTGATCACGCAGTTGATCAAGCAACCGTGGCTTGGCGGCCATGGTGCATAACACCCTTCAGCGGTCATCGCACCGCTACAAAGCCCGACCTAGATAGGGATAGCCGAGAGGACAAGGAATGTTATCCACCAAGCCCGTAAAAGCGTTATTGCCCCACTTGGGGTCTATTTATAGTTAGAGGTCACATGACAACCACCAAGGTTGCATTCTGGCTAGACGCTGCTTTTGTAATTTTAAGCTTGCTCTATGCTGGGCTGTCGATTTACACCTGCTTGTCGCCTGACCCTCGCGACTCTCATGGCAGCATGTATGGTTGCTTCGGGGCAATATTTTTTATTCTATTAAGCATGCTTTTTTCTTTAATCGCCGTTGGAATGATAAAAAATTGGAAATACAAATGGGCACTTCAAGGATCACCGCTGTTAATTGTCGCGCTAGCAGTTCTTTTGTAATCCATGCATTTACCTCTAACTAGCGGTTCAAGTCGTTCGCTTTGCTCACTGGGACCGGCTAAAGCCGGCCCCTTAACCTGATCGTTAGGCGCAAACATGAACGCCATGCTAACAACTCTTTCTGTAGCCCTTGCCGCTCTAATCTTGAGTGATTTATGGAGAAATAACGGGCTCTCATTTCTGGCTACTTGGCTCATCTATTTATTTTTTACTGGTAGCATATTTTTTTCGGTTACATCTGCCGATGCAGTGCCTGTACATACGCTAGTAAACACCCTCATGTTTTTGGTTGTTCAGATTTTCTTTCTGTTCATTCTGCTTGGTAACTTTATAGTCAAGCGTCCTCTTATGAATGGCATCGCACGGCCACAGTCGGTAGCGGCCCATATTGAGCAGCATGGCCTTAATGGCACCCCAGCTCAAAGAGTATATAAAGTAATTTCAGTGCTAACTTATACTGTCGGCCCTTTATTGCTTGTATTTGCCTTGTTTTTTGGAAGGCGTATTTAGCGATGACGCGCCTAACAACTGGTTCAAATCGTTCGCTTCGCTCACTGGGACGGGCTAAAGCCCGCCCCTTAACCAAACGTTAGCAGGCACACATGGATCCTGTAAGCATCAAATCATGCAATGACAGTACAGAACTCATCCTGTCAGTTACATCGCGCAGTAACTATGAAGCTCGGTTCATTGCAGAGATACGGGGGGCGCAATTTAATGGTTCAATAGAGTCGTCAACTTATTGTTCTGGTCCGCCCAGCCTCCTATTCAAAGAAATGGCTGAAAATTGGGATGGATGGGATGGCGAAAAATCTTGGAGTGCCATAGATGGCGAGCTTTATCTTTCAGCAACTACAAACTCGCTTGGCTCAATAATCTTAAAAGTGCGAATGGTATATCTGTCAGGTGACTTCGAGCTTCTGGCCACAGTCGCACTTGAGGCAGGCCAACTTGACACCATTTTGCGCAGGGTTACGAACCTATATGTGCCAATTGCCAGCTAACAATTGGTTCAAATCGCTCACTTCGTTCGCTGGGACCGGCAAAGCCGGCCCCTTAACCAAACGTTAGGTATCATTTAAATGGAATCAGTGAACCTCATCATAGCTGTAGCAATTACCGCGCCCTGTCTTATTATTGCAAAAGTATATATTTCAAAATATCTAGCCAAACAGAAGGCTCGGCAAGAAAAAGAAATACTTATAAATAAACTTGAAGCAGCGGCTTTTGAATACGCCTCAAAGTTCGTCGATGATGATACTGTCTCGGAAGACGAGTTTTATCAACACTCTGTCATCTTATCCAAAAAATTTGATGCCATTAAAGCCCTGCGGTCAGAAAACGGCGCGTAAATGAAACCTAACTAGTGGTTCAAATCGCTCGCTGCGCTCACTGGGACGTGCTAAAGCACGCCCCTTAACCAAACGTTAGGGTCACTGCATGTCACTTGCGCTAGTTAAGACACTCAGCGAATTTACAAATCCGCAGGACGAGGTACAGCTTCAGACTCTTGATGAAACAATTCAATCTATCAACCCCGAATTTTGTTGCGATGTTGAATTTAATGCACTGCTCGATATTTTCGAGCGCTTTCCAGAAATAGACGGTTATGGTGTTTTCTGGGGGATCGTGCATGCACTCGAAGCATGCAACGGCTATGAGTCATCATTATTAGCCTCAATCAGCCGAAAACCTTGTGAGTTTAATGTTTTGATGATCAACAGATTACTGAATACTGGTGTAGCAGTAATCGACGGCCAGTCATTGATTGAGGTTTTACAAAAGGTCCCATCAAATCCAGCCGCTACTGCAACGGCCGTCATTGATGCACATCGCTATTTACAGAAATATAGCGATGTAGGTGCCCCTAACTAGTGGTTCAAATCGTTCGCTTCGCTCACTGGGACGGGCTAAAGCCCGCCCCTTAACCAAACGTTAGCTACCAAGGAAAGTTCTGTGGCCACATGGAAGATCGGAGCAATTGATGGCGCAATTTTCATTGCAGTGTGGTCTTGTATCGCCTTAGCAATCACGCCGCTTCAGTCTATGCACATAGCCGCCATGTACATTATCCCAGTTGCATTGACTGTTTCATTTCTGGGCAGGCGTCAAGCAATCTCAATTCAACAAGGTCGAATAACGCTATTGCAGGCAGCCATTGGCGGAGCCAAATGGGGTGCAGCTTTGTCTAGTGCGCTTGTAGCAATCACTATTGCCACCGAGGTGAATGCAGCTGGCGGCCACCTTGATGGCCAGGCATTATTTAGCAGGGCAACCGGCCAATATCTTTTGCTCTACGGTCTCCCCATAATTTTCACAAGTAGCCTGCTAGGTGCGCTCCATGCCGTCTGTTTCTTCAAAATAAATTTACGTCTTGTTGGCAGCTAACTAGCGGTTCAAGGTCGTTCGCTTCGCTCACTCGGGACCGGCTAAAGCCGGCCCCTTAACCAAACGTTAGGAGCATTACCTGTGCTTGGACGCATTGCACTAGTCACCATGATGACTTTTCTTTCTGCATGCGCTGGAACTGAAGCAGCTGATTGCCCGCCGCAAGAAAAAGATCTTGCTGAGCTCAAAGCACTTCTACAGCTAAATCCTGAGGAGCTAGCAAAAGAAGAGGCCAAACTTCCCAAACCCGCATTTTATGGGGTGCATGGCTACTCCGTAAGCACTCCAGGGCTTACAAACGACGCAATGGCTTGCCTGCATCAAAAAGCACAAATAAAACACATGCCAGGAACATCCGATGTTCTATGCAGCGATGAAATAGTTAATCTACAACCAGCAGCTAAAAGCTTTGCAGAGCGCTATAACTCAGAGCTAGCTAGCAGCACGGAGTTAAAATGCCCCTAACTAGTGGTTCAAGTCGTTCGCTTCGCTCACTCAGGACGGCCGCAAGCGGCCGCCCCTTAACCAAACGTTAGGTTCCATTAAGATGCCACGATATCTCAAGCCCGTAGCACTAATTACATTTATTTGTATTATTTCCTATCTTAGCTATTTGGTCGGCACGTACAGAAATTACAAATCAATTGAGTATATATTCTCCAAAAATCTAAATGAGGTCGAGCTGGCTGAAACAAGGCATGACGAGGGTATTGTTCAAGCTCTCGCTGACGGAAACAAAGAAGCCATATTTATATTAGTTCAGCATCGCTACTTTCTGCGAGTGCTGCGCCTGCTCGAACAACGTGAAGGAAAACAAATTCAAGAGCATCAAGATATAGTTCTAGCGCATATTGCTAAAGCGCAAAAGCTCCATAAAAAACTTTCATATAGGTTTCCAACTGAAAAACAAAACAAAGAATGGGAACTCCTGAGCTCTAGTCTCCAGGCACCTAACTAGCGGTTCAAATCGCTCGCTTCGCTCACTGGGACCGGCAGAGCCGGCCCCTTAACCAAACGTTAGGTCTCATCATGGATGATCGCGCATTTCAAAGCCTTGAAATATTCCTGCAGAAAATTCCGGGCATCTCGTCTCCCCCCAGTCATGGACACTCGCCAGACGGTCAATGGTGGGTTAAATTTACTATCGATATTGACAGTCCATATTCTTGGCAAGTCGTACAAGAGCTAGGGCACATATTAAATTACCTGTCATTAAATGAGCGTCTACCTACGGTATTTAAACCCGTTTCTCCACCGCCATACATGAATGGCGGCCCAAGAGATTTCTTATCTTGGGTAATTGAGTGCTCAGACAAAGATTTCAAACCTGGCACAGTTGCCAAATGGCTTGAAGGGCGTATGCCACAACCTGTTGATGATACAACGCAGTGGGAACTGAACGAGTAGTGAAACCTAACTAGTGGTTCAAATCGTTCGCTTCGCTCACTGGGACGGGCTAAAGCCCGCCCCTTAACCAAACGTTAGAGGCCACATGAATACCGCACGGGCTTTAATCTGGATCAATAATTCAATTGCGTTATTTGCGCTTGCATTTTTATTACTACATCTCTATCAGGCCGTTTCTCAAGACCCGAACGATCCTCACGGTGGTGCCTATTCAATAGTCGGTATTGCTGTACTCACACCTCTCAGCATTTTGTTCTTTCTAATCGCCAACGCTTTTAAAAAGAACTGGAAGTACAAATGGGCTCTCCAAGCATTACCATTTTTAATCCTTGTCATTGTCCTAATACCATTTAGGCCTACGTGTGCTTGCCTCTAACAAGCGGTTGAAATCGTTCGCTTCGCTCTCTGGGACTGCGTACCGCAGCCCCTTAACCTAAACGTTAGGCTTCACAAGGAAGAGACTGTGCTATCTAACATATATTTTATCAACACCCGAGAATTAGTTAAAAAGCTGGCTGCTGGTGAAATTTCTGACCACGTAGCATTTTTACACTTCCTCATACACGCCATAATCACAAGCGCCGCAATATCAAACCAAATAGATATGCGCTGGGCTGGAAATAATCCAAGTTCGTTACTAAATGATATCGCTTCATTCATTGCCTTGGGCTCAGTTCAGTATTGGGGCTTTACTACAGCATACAAAATAAATAACGAAATTGATGGAAAAGACTTCTTCTTTCGTTACTCTGCGCTGAGCCTTCCGCTCTCAATTCAATTCTTCATTATTGGGTTTGTTTTATCTCTAGTATACGGGGCGTTAATGGGTGTACTAGCCGCGAATTTTGCAAATTCAGGAGTTCCAACATTTGTATGGAGCTCAATTGGCGTAGCATTCACAGCGGCAATTTCAATTATATATTTCAAACTGCTATTCATTGCACTTCAACAACTAAAAGAGTACAAGACCAACCCAACATCAATATAAAAGCCTAACAAACGGTTCAAATCGTTCGCTTCGCTCTCTGGGACCGGCAGAGCCGGCCCCTTAACCAAACGTTAGGTATTACACGATGACCTATTGGAATCCTCTTGTTCCTGAGTTGACCGTTTCGAACGTGGATGTTTCTCTGGGTTTTTACCTTGCCGCGGGCTTCCACATCCGATTCAGACGCTCATCCCCTGAGTTTGTTTACATTGAACTGGGTCATGCTCAACTAATGCTTGAGGAAGACCATCCGGACAACTGGAAAACTGCCGATCTAAATCCGCCCTATGGCCGCGGAGTAAACTTTCAAGTTGAAGTAGAAAACATTAGTACAATTTTAGAAAATTTTATAAATAGTGGAATTTCACTATTTCGAGAGCCTACAGAGTCTTGGTATGAAACATCTCCTAGCACCGAAGAAGGACAGATAGAATTTTTAGCTCAAGATCCAGATGGATATCTCATGCGTTTCGTAGAAGTCCTTGGAACAAGGTGCAAGTAATACCTAACTAGAGGTTCAAGTCGCTCGCTTCGCTCACTGGGACGGGCTAAAGCCCGCCCCTTAACCAAACGTTAGCCGTCATGACCAGACCTTTACCAATTCCTGAACTTATTGAAGAGTGGCTGTTGTGGGTCAAATGGGTAAGTAGTCCTGATCGGGACGAAAGTCAGGGCCAAAATTTAATTGGTTGGGATGAATTTAATTGGATTGCAACAAAGCATCCCGATCACGGATGGCAAGCAATCCTTGCCGTACTTAAAGATCCGCGTGCAGAACCCTACCTGGGTAATCTCGCAGCTGGCCCGCTGGAAGATCTTTTGTCTTACCATGGAGCGGAATTCATCACAAGAATCGAGGCTGAAGCCAAATCAAACCCCAAGTTTTCTTGGCTACTTGGAGGTGTTTGGCAAAGCGATATCCCAGATAACATCTGGGTTCGAGTACAGTCCGTATGGAATCGAAAAGGCTGGGAATGACATACCGCGTGCTGACGGCTAACAAGGCGCTCAAATCGCTCACTTCGTTCGCTGGGACCGCGTACCGCGGCCCCTTAGCTTAATCGTTAGGTGGCAAGGTCAAGTCACGTATGAGTCAGCTAATTGGAATTGCATTTATCATTGTAGGAATAATTTCTTTCGTTTACGGCGACAAATTAATCTCTGTAAATGATGGGCCTGTTACTAAATTTGTTAGTTGGCCAGCTTCACTGCGTACCGTAACAAAGCGACTCATCGGTACTGCACTGTTTTGCGTTGGCGTATGGTTTTTATTTCAGGGTCCAATGTGAGTATGCCGCCTAACTACAGGTTCAAGTCGTTCGCTTCGCTCACTCGGGACTGGCTAAAGCCAGCCCCTTAACCAAACGTTAGGCCACTAGGCATGCATTCCAAAACTCGCTGGGCAGTAATAATCCTTGGCCCGCTTTTGGCTACCACCCTCTACTTCATTGCTTCTCGGTGGCCGAATGATTGGGCCACTGGAAGTTTCGACTTTTTGGCCATTGGCGTCGCTGTTTGCGCTGGCTTATGGGCAATTGCCCGCCTTAGCCTTTCCACCAAAGCGAAGCTCACTATTGGAGCCCTCTATGCTCCACTCGCCTTTGTAGCATTGGCTTTCTATTCTCTGGCCTTCGTTTGCGCAGTATTTGATAACTGCCTGTGATAGCGTTTTGGCCTAACAAGCGGTTCAAATCGTTCGCTTCGCTCACTGGGACGGGCTAAAGCCCGCCCCTTAACCAAACGTTAGGCGTCATGCCTAGTGGCCCAAACTGGTTAAAGCAATGACATTAAGATCTGCATCAAGAGCCCTTTTCCCTCTTAGCTGCGCGCTCCTTCTGTGGTGCTCGCCATCCGGCGCGCAGATGCCAAACATGGGAACAGTCCGTCTGGCCCAAGAAGACGGTGGAACGACAACCGTCTTCTACCCGACGCTGGCAAGCGAGGCGCCCATTTCGCAAGGTTCATTTAGGCTGTCATTGGCTGAAGACAGTGAGCCACATCATGGAAACGGAAGACTGGTCGTTGTCTCTCACGGCTCAGGTGGTTCGCCATGGGTGCATACAGATCTGGCTCGGACTTTGGTGCAGAGAGGCTTCATCGTTGCAATACCACAGCATGCCGGGGACAACTACTTGGATCCTTCGGAGCCTGGTCCCACAAGCTGGAAACGGCGTCCACAGGAAGTCAGCAGAGCAATCGATCTGCTGCAGGCCGACCCAAAGCTTTCGCCACTTCTTCGTTTGGACTCGGTCGGCGTGTTCGGCGGTTCAGCTGGCGGACACACTGCGCTATCGCTAGCCGGTGGGGAATGGTCTCCAGGTCGCTTCCGCGATCACTGTCTCAATCACATCGCCGATGACTTTTCTTCGTGCGTCGGATTTACGACCCAACTGCGCGGCAACTGGCTTGACGTACTGAAGCTCTTTGCAGCCAAATTGGTCATCCGGTGGAAGTTCGACGATGACACACCGTACAGGTACACAGACAAGCGCATCCGAGCGGCGGTTGCCATGGTGCCATTTGCAGCCGACTTTTCGCCCGAGTCTTTGAGGTATCCAGCAGTGCCACTCGGCCTGGTAATAGCCGAGCGAGATGTCAATCAGGTACCAACCTTTCACGTGAAGGTGATTGAGTCGGTCTGTAAGCCAAGATGTCACGTTTTGGCAAGCCTGGCTGAAGGCGGGCACGGAGCAATGCTGTCGCCGCTGCCGCCCATCGTTCCAGGCAGCATTGCAGACCGACTCTTGAGCGACCCTCCGTCATTTGCCCGCACAAAAGTTGTCCCCGAACTGCACGAAACTGTTGCCAATTTCTTCCTCCAAAATCTTGCTGCTCAGTGACGCCTACCCCTTCCATCGTGAGGGGCGGGAGCTTGTTTTAGTTTTGTGGACA
>NKIE01000774.1 GCA_002256055.1 Pseudomonas sp. PGPPP3
AGCGCGAACCTATCTACAAGGTGATTTTTCTCAACCAGGGCCAGGTGTTCGAGATGTACGCCAAGCAGATCTATCAAAGCGATCTGTGGGGCTTTCTGGAGGTCGAGGAGTTCGTCTTCGGTGAGCGCACCCAGGTGGTGGTCGATCCCAGCGAAGAAAAACTCAAGGCCCAGTTCGACGGTGTGGTGCGCAGCTTCGTGCCCATGCACTCGATTGTGCGTATCGACGAAGTCGAGCGCATGGGTACGCCGAAAATCAGTGAGGCCAAGGGCGTGAGCAATATCATGCCGTTCCCCATGCCGATGCCGGACAAGTAAGGTCGGCTAGCGGCTGACTTCAGGGTGCAGTGGCGGGCGCAGGCGTCGGGGTAAACAACGACGGGTTGCCCTGCAGTTGCAGCAAATAATCACGGAAGATCTGCCCGAGCACCTGGCTGGCCAGTTGCAACTCGTCGGCGCGCATCTGCATAGCCACCAGATCAGCACTGTCCAGTGCCTCTTCGGCGCCATTGACCGCTGCCATCTTCAGCACGATGTAGGCCTGCACATTGTTGGCCGGCACACCTTCGCCGCGGAAAAACATCAGTCCCAGACGGTGCTGGGCTTGGGCATGGCCTTGCAGCGAGGCTTGCTCAAACCATTGCAGGGCCTGAGCCAGGTCACGTTCGGTGAGTTCGTTGTCGTAATAGAAGCTGCCGAGCTCGAACTGTGCCTGCACGTCACCGCTGGTGGCGGCTTGCTGGCAGGTCGACAGGGCTTGAGGCAGGTCTTCGGGCAGGCTGTTGAGGGCACAGCGGCCGCTACTGGGAACCAGCAGGGAGTTGCCCGTGGCGCTGGCCAGCAGGGGCAAAAGAAGCAACAGGCAACCCATGGTCAGGCTGCGGCCGGTGCGGTTCATGGAAATCAGCGAGCCTCGGGAAGCAGAACAGGCGTCCAGCCTGGCCGGCGCAGCGCGCCAGCCCCGCCAT
>NKIE01000018.1 GCA_002256055.1 Pseudomonas sp. PGPPP3
CGCCAATCGCCGGCATGCCGATCCTCGAGGCCTACAAAGCCAAGACCGTGATCGTCAACAAGCGCTCGATGGCCAGCGGCTACGCCGGTCTGGACAACGAACTGTTCTACCTCGACAAAACCATGATGGTATTTGGCGACGCCAAAAAGGTTATCGAGGACATGGTTAAAGCGGTCGACTAATCGCCCGCCGCAACTACAAAAAACCCGGCCATGCGCCGGGTTTTTTGTGCGTGCAGAAAACTCGAACCATACAGAACCACGCAAGAACAGCCCTACAGTTGAGCCAATAGCGGCACTGTGCACGCACAATTGCACAGCACTGTCACTGGTGAGCCCGCTGGCTCCAAGCCGATCATGGTGGCCAACAACCCGCTACTTCGTCGCCCGGCGAAACGGATGCCGCCATGCCTAGCCATTCCCTGCCCCACAGTAGTCCTATCGACGACGCCCGACCGTATCCTTACCGCATTCAGCAACTGCTGACCTTGTTGCGCATTTGGCAGCAGCGCCATCGCAGTCGCCGACAACTGGCGCAGCTTGATTCGCGCCTGCTGGCCGATACAGGCATTAGTGCGGCGCAACGCCAAGCCGAACTGAACAAGCCTTTCTGGCGCTAACCCAGGCAAGCCTCTGGCCACGCCCCACGGACTTGGCTAGGCTGATAAATGCCAGGGCGCCCCTCTAGGACGGCCGGTTCTGATTATTCAAGGAGTTCTTCCATGTCCCCATTTCGCCTGTTTGCCGCCGCCGGTCTACTGAGCCTGGCCACCAGCGCCTCGGCCACCAGTTTTGTGGTGACCACCGACTGGATCGCCGATGCGTTCGGTTCGTCCTCGGATGCCACGTCGTCGACCAAGGATGACAAGGTGATCCGTGCGGCCCGTGATGCCGCCGCCAGCTTTGTCGCCACTAATGGCGCCATCCGTGGTGCCCAGCTGGAAGCCGCCCTGCTGCAGATCCGCGAACACGCACCGCAGTTGCAGGCCAGCGATGCGCAGCTCGCCGAGGCCATCCTCAGCCACTGAGGTTAATGCCGGGCGGTGGGACGGGTTCTCTGCCGACCGCCCTACGCGGTTCATTCGCGCCGCGATCCCCCCTGCATTAAACCGGCACTTGGGCGATAATCGCCGGCTTGTTCACGCCCTCGTTTCCCGGAGATAGTTCATGCGTAGCCCTCTGATTGCCGCCAGCATCACCCTGGCCCTATTCGCCGGCGCCGCCCAGGCGCAAACCCTGAAAGCCACCAGCAACATGCTGCTGCGCGTGACGGACCGCACCCTGGACTTCACCTCCGACACCACCACCTCGATTCGCGACATGAAGCTGGTCATCGCCGCCCGTGACGACGCCGCCAGCTTTGTCGCCAGCAATGGCGCTATCCGTGGCGCCCAATTGGAAGCCGCATTCAGCGCCGTGCGTGCGCAGTACCCGGCCGCCCGCAACGTCTCCGACCAGGAGTTGGCCACCGCCATTCTCGCCCCGTGAAAATCGTCTGCGCCTGGCTGCTCAGCGTTCTGCTGAGCCTGCTCGGCGGCCCCGTTCAGGCGCTGCAACTGCACCTCGACACCGAGGGCCTGAGCCCCGCCGAGCGCCAGGCCAGCCAACAGCTGATCGACCAGGCCCTGGCCGCTCTCCCACCGAGTTTCCAGCAACGCCTGGACAAATCGGTACGCCTGCGCTGGTCAGACGAGTTACCCGACAACGTCTATGGCAGTGCCAATCAGCTGCTGGCGCGCCTCGAACTGAATGCCCAACTGCTGCCCAAGTTGGTGGATGGCAGCGCCGCCCGCGAGCAAACCGGCCGCGCCCACGGCACCTTGCAGCGCGAACTGCTGGCCAGCCTGCTGCACGAGCTCACCCACCTGTATGACCGCGCCCGCCTGTGGGATACAGAAACCCAACACCTGCAGCAGAACTGCCGGCGTCGCGTCGCCAGTGCGGGCCTGATCGGCCTGCCCGCTGAGTGCCGCGGGCAGACCGCGCGGCGCTTCAGCCTCAGCGATGACCCGCGTCTGCTCGACCTGGCCGGCTGGCCGCAATATGTCGGCCGCCGCGGCCAGCGCGAGCAACACAACGGTCAGGTGGCACGCAGCCCGGACGCCTACGAACTGAGCAACCCGCGCGAGTTTGTCGCGGTCAATCTCGAATACTTCCTCCTCGACCCCAGCTACGCCTGCCGACGCCCCGAGCTGTATGCCTACTGGCAGCAACACTTCGGCTGGGCACCGGCAGCCCGCCAGGCCTGCGGCAGCCAATTGGCCTACCTCAACGCCGGCAGCGACTTTGGCCGCCAACCGCTGGGCCAGCTCGACCCCGAACGGATCTACGCCGTCGATTACCTGCTGGCCGAAGCCAACAGCGAGTGGGTCAGCCGCTTCGGCCACAGCATGCTGCGCCTGGTGATCTGCGCACCAGGCAGGCCGCGCGGGCCTGCGTGTCGGCTCGACCTGGACCAGCACTTGGTGCTGTCCTACCGCGCTTTTGTCGGCGATGTGCAGCTGTCCAGCTGGGCCGGTCTGACTGGCGGCTATCCGTCGCGGCTGTTCGTTTTACCGCTCAGTCAGGTGATCGACGAATACACCAAGATCGAGCTGCGCAGCCTGGCCTCGGTACCGCTCAAGCTCAGCCGCAGCGAGCAGGATGCACTGGTGCGGCGCGCCGCCGAGCTGCACTGGAGCTACGACGGCAGCTACTTCTTCATTTCAAACAACTGCGCGGTCGAGACCCTGAAACTGCTGCGCAGCGGCAGTGACGCCGCACCGATAAACGACCTCGACAGCATCCTGCCCAATGGCCTGCTGGAAGTTCTCGACGCCCGCGGCCTAGCCGACACCTCGGTACTCGCCGACCCGCGCGAAGCCCTGCGCCTGGGCTATCGCTTCGACTCCTACCGCGAACGCTACCAAGCCATGTTCGAAGTGCTGAAAAGTCAGCTGCCGATCCCGCAACAGGCGGTGGAAGACTGGCTCGACCTGCCGGCCAAGCAGCGCCAACCATGGCTCACCCGCGCCGACCTGCGCACCAGCGCGGCACTGTTGCTGCTCGAACAGGCCGCCCAGCGCCGCCAGTTGCTCCGCGCCCAAGAGCAGATCAAGCAGCGCTACCTCAGCGCCCGCGACAACAGCAGCGCCGACCCCGCCCTGGCCAAGGCCGGCAGCACCCTGGAGCAGCTACTGGCCAACAGCGGCTTTCTCAGCCGCCCGGCCGAGCTGCTTGGCAGCCAGGGCTATGGCCTGCCGCAACCGGCCGAGTGGCAGCAGTTGCAAGCCACTAGCACCGAGCGCCAGCAGCATCTGCGCCGCCTCAGTGACGATCTCGAACTGGAAGTGCGCGCACTGCTCGACCCCGCACAAGTCGTGGAGCTGGAGCAGACAGAGGCCAACCTCGCCCAGCTCAGCCAGCACCTACGCGCACTGCACAAGGCCAGTGGCGGGCTGGTGCTGCCGTAGCCCGGATGACATCCGGGCTACAGGCGGCGCTGATCTCCCGGCGCAAGGCGCACCCAACTACCCATCCTACAAACGCTCCTCATCCTCCTGGGGTAGCTGCGGGTCAAGCTGCAGCCACGGCAGACGGCTGCTGACCCAGATATGCCGGTCGGCAGGTGCCTGTTGCGGGTGATCGAGGGTGGCCACGGTGACATCCAAGGTCGAAGGGCTCAGCTGGGTCAGCAACGCCAACTGCGCGCCGCAGCCTGGGCAGAAAAAGCGTGTGCAGGTGGGCGATGATGAGTATTCAGCCGGTGTCCCGCGTAGCCATTGAAAGCTGGCGAGCGGCACCGTGATCCAGGTGGTGACGATACCGCCGCTGGTGCGCCGACAGATCGAGCAGTGACAATGAGCAATGTCGCGCAAAGGCGCATCAAACTGGTAACGCAGCTGACCACATTGGCAGCCGCCTTGCTGGGCGTTGCTCATCTCCAGGGTTCTCCATTCAATAACACCTAGTGAGGCGTTAGACTGCCACACCTCATCATCCCCCAGCAGAGTAACTACCCATCATGGAATGGCTGACCAGCCCGGAAATCTGGATCGCGTTTTTCACCCTGACCGCGTTGGAGATCGTCCTCGGCATCGACAACATCATCATGATCGCCATCCTCGTCAGCCGGGTGCCCAAGGCCATGCAAGCCAAGACCCGCTTCTTCGGCCTGGCCCTGGCGATGGTCACGCGGATCATGCTGCTGCTCTCCATCACTTGGGTGATGCGCCTGACCAACGACCTGTTCAACGTCTTCGGCCAAGGTATTTCCGGGCGCGACCTGATTCTGTTTTTCGGCGGCCTGTTCCTGCTGTGGAAAAGCAGCATGGAGATCTACCACGGCCTGGAAGGCGAAGATGAAACCGCAGACGAGCCCAAAAGCATGGCCGGCGGCTTCCTCGGCACCATTGTGCAGATCGCCATCATCGACATCGTGTTTTCCCTCGACTCGGTGATCACCGCCGTCGGCATGGTCTCCAACGTGCCAGTGATGGTCGCCGCCATCATCGTCGCCGTGCTGGTGATGATGCTCGCTGCCGGTACCATCAGCGACTTTATCGACAAGCATCCATCACTGAAGATGCTCGCCCTGTCGTTCCTCACCGTGGTCGGTACCGTATTGATCGCCGAGGCCTTCGACGTACACGTGCCCAAGGGCTATGTGTACTTCGCCATGGCCTTCTCCCTGGGCGTGGAAGCCATCAACATCCGCATGCGCACGGCGCGAGCCAAGAAGCTGGCGCAGCCCGAGCCGGTCAAGCTACGCAAGGATATTCCGGGCGAATAAAGCGCCGGTTAAGCGATACAAAACGGGGCCTCAGCAGGCCCCGTTTTAGTTTTTGATCACTTCAAGTCAGGCCATCAAAACAAGCCCAGCTGGCTCGGCTGCTGGCTGCTGGGCGCCGGCAATAACGGCGCATTCGCCGCGCCATCCTCGGCCGCCAGCGCCAGGCGCAAGGCTAACCCCGCCGCACGCTCGGCTTTGGTGTTAACCGCCTCGCTGATACGCGGCGCCAGCGCCCAGATGTCGACCTTATGCTTGGCGCGGGTGATGCCGGTGTAGAACAGGCTGCGACTGAGCAACGGGCTGGGCTGCTCGGGCAGCACCAGCAGCACTTCGCTGAACTCCGAACCCTGACTCTTGTGCACGGTCATCGCCAACGCGGTTTCGTGGCTAGGCAGGCGTGCGGTGGTGAAGGTGCGAAAACCCTCTTCGCTCTCGAACAATACCCGCAGGCCCAACTCGGTCATCAGGCAGATGCCGATATCGCCGTTGAACAGGCCCAGGGCGTAGTCGTTGCTCTGCACCATTACCGCCCGCCCGGCGTACCAGCGCTCGCGCTCGGCCAACTTGAAGCGCCGCTTGTAGCGCGCCTCCAGCGCCTCATTAAGACCAGCCACGCCAAAGGCGCCTTCCCGTTGCGCGGTGAGCACGCGGAACTGGTTGAAGGCGGCAAAGGTCGCCGCTGGCTCACCGGCCCGCGCGGCCTGCAGATAGCCTTCGTAACCCTGTTCGATCCGCGTCAGCAGCGCCGCTGGGGTCGGTGCCGACTGCCAGTGCAGGTCGCTACGGCCTTCCTGCAACAGGCTCAAGGTACCGCGCGCATCGCCACCGTTGATCCGCCGCGCCAGTTCACCGATACCGCTGTCGCCGGCAAACCGGTGGCTGTGGGTGAGCAGCACCACTGCATCGCCAAGCTGCGAAGTCGGTGCCTCGACCGGCACGCTCTGCCCGGTCAGACGCTGCAAGTCGGCGGCGGCGCTGGCGTTGAAACCACGGCCGTCGCACAGTTCAGCGAATACCGCGCCAGCTTCCACGGCGCACAGTTGGTCCTTGTCGCCGAGCAGAATCAGCCGGCCGTTGGCGGGCAGGGCGTCGAGCAGTTTGGCCATCATTGCCAGGTCGACCATCGAGGCTTCGTCGACCACCAGCACGTCCAGGGCCAGCGGATTGGCCGCCGTGTGGCGTACCTGCGGACGATCACCGCGACTGCCGAGCAGGCGGTGCAGGGTCCGCGCCTGTTCCGGCAGCGCCGCCTTGATCGCCTCGCTGACCGGCAGGCTGGCCTTGGCGTTGCGGATTGCCTCGGCCATCCGCGCCGCGGCCTTACCGGTGGGCGCGGCCAGGCCAATAGCCAAACGTTCGCCACCGGGTTGTTCCAATAATGCCGCGAGCAGGCGCACCACGGTGGTGGTCTTGCCGGTGCCGGGGCCGCCGGAAATCACCGCCACCCGTTTGCGTACTGCCTGGGCGGCCGCCAGACGCTGCCAGTCAGGTTGTTGCGTGTTATTGGCAAACAGACGCTGCAGGCTGTCGCTTAACTGCGCTTCATCCACCGCCGGCTGATCGGCGGCGCGGCTGAGCAACTGCGCCGCCAGCTGTGCCTCGTACGCCTGATATCGCGCCAGGTACAAGCGCTCGCCGTCGAGAATCAACGGGGTAAAGTCGCCCGGCGCACCCACTAAATCGGACGCGGCCAACTGCCCGCGCCAGTCCGCCAGCGCCGGCAGGGCATAACTGTCACCCCACGGCCGCTGCCCGGCCCAGCGCGCCAACAACAGGCAGACATCGCCATTGCCGAGCACTTGGCAGCACAGCGCCGCGGCGGCCAGGACCGCCTCATCCGCACTCGGGTCGAGGCGTTGCAGGCTCTGCACCAGGGCGCGCTCCAGCGGACCCAGCGGCAACTTAAGCAGCGACATGCCGAGCCTCCTCGAACAGTTGATCCAGGGCATCCAGCAAGGCATCGCTGGGGCGAGCGAAGTACACGCCGGCCTCCGGCATGCCGCGCAGGAACAGGTAATAGGCGCCGCCCAGTTGTTCATTACTGAAGTCAGCCAAGCGCTGGCGCAGGAAGCGCCGCAGCGCCACCAGATAGATCAGGTATTGCAGGTAGTAATGCTCGCCGGCCAGCGCTTGCAGCAGGCGCTCGCCGCCGTAGTAGCTGGCGTCCGGGCCGAGCCAGTTGGATTTGTAGTCGAGGATGTACCAACGGCCCTCATGCTCGAAAGTCAGGTCGATAAAGCCTTTGAGAAAGCCTTTCAAACTGTCGAACTCCAATCGGCTGGCGGCCTCGCGCAACGGCTCGGCCAAGCCGTGGGCCGGGTCGCTGAGGATGTGGCGCAGACGCTGCACCTGCAGGTCGCCGACCGGGAAGGTGAAGCCCAGCTCGGGTAAACGCCGCGCCGGCTTCAGGCTGGCCAGACTGAGGCCCTGGCCGTCCAGATCGCTGTCCAACACCAACTGCAACTGCGCCAGCGCCACCGCGCCCCAGGTCTCGGCATCGATACCGTGGCCGCTCAGGGCTGGCGCCACCAGATCCGTCAGCGCGCCTTTGCCGCGCGCCCAGTCTTCGAGAATCGCGTGCAGGCAAGTACCGGCCCGCGCACCACGGGGGAAGGCATAAAAGCCGCTGCCCGGCTCGCTGGCATCGGGCATGACCAGGCCATCACGATCCGGCGCTTCCATGTGCATGCCCGCGGCTAATCCGGAGAAGCTGCCAACCCGCCAGGCGCTGTACAGGCTGCGCTTGAGCTGACCCAGTTGCGCGGGCGGCGCGGCGCGGCGCTCACCAGCGGCGCTGGCTTCAGTTTCACGCAGGGCCTGCACGGCCATACGGCCCTGACTGGCGGCGCTCAGCTGGTCGATTTCTGCGCGCAGGCCGCTGGGGCTGAGTTGTTGAAAGTGCTCGGCGAGTTCCACCAAGGCATCAGCGCCCGACAACTGACGGCCGTGCAGCAGCCAGGCCAGGGCGCTGCTGTGCAGGCCGCTGTCGCTCATGCTGCCGTCCTTTTTCGGCTTGCAGTCCACTGGCCCCCAGTGCAGCCACAAGCGGTCGCGGGCACGAGTCAGGGCCACATAGGTCAGGCGCAGTTTCTCGGCGAAGCGCTCATGGCGGGCGCGCTCGCGGTGCTGATCAAACTGTTCGCCGCCCAGATCGAGCAGCGGTGTGCCGTCGTCGGCGTGACAGGTGATGTCTTCATGCTGGCGCAGCAGCGTGCCGTCCCACAGATAAGGGCAGAACACCAACGGGTACTCCAGGCCCTTGGAGGTGTGGATGGTGACGATCTGCACCCGTTCGGCATCGCTTTCCAGGCGTAGCAGGGCGTCTTCACCATGGGCCTCGGCACTGCGCTGGGCATTGAACCAGCTGAGCAATTGCTCCAGGCCCGCGCGTTGCAGGCTCTCGGTTTGCAGTAGCTCAGCCAGGTGCAACAGGTTGGTCAGCCGCCGTTCGCCATCCACTAGGGCCAGCAAGCGCGGCGCCACCTGTTGCTCGTCCAGCCAGGCACGGAAGGCGCGCATAAAGCCCTGCTGTTGCCAGAGTTGGTGATAGCGTTCGGCAGCCTCGCGCTCCTCGTCCCAGGCGCGGGCATCTTCCTGGCAGGCGGCCAGATCGGCGGCGCTACGCCCGAGCAAACGACTGGCCAGGGCATAGCGCAGGGCGCCTTCGCGGCCAGGCTCAGCATAGGCAGCCAGCACCGCGGCCAGCTCTCCGGCCTCTTCGCTGTGCCAGACGTTTTCCTTGCCGCGACGCACGCTGGGTACGCCACGCGCGGCCAGTTCGGCGGCCACGTCACTGGCTTGCCGATGGCTGGCGACCAGCACGGCGATATCGCCACCTTTGAGTGGCGTGCGTTCGCCGCTGGCGTCGAAATACGCCTCGCCCGCCGCACTGGCGGCCAGCAGGGCGGCGATACGTCGGGCCGTGTCACGGGCCACCAGGCTACCGGCCGCGCCTTTGCCGAGATAGTCATCATCCAGCCAAACCAGGCTAAGCGGCGCGTCCGCTTCATCCTCGACGACCGGCAATACCAGCTGCGCGCGAATCTTGTCGCTGGCGCCGACTTGCGGGTAGCTCAGTCCCAACTCGGCGAACGGTATGGGCCGGTCGAACAGCTGATTAAGGGCGGCGATCAGCTCCGGCGTGGAACGGTGGTTGGTGGCCAGACTGTACTGCCGCGCTGCCTCGTCGCGGGCCTTGAGATAGGTGGCCAGATCGGCGCCGCGAAACGCATAGATGGCCTGTTTGGGGTCGCCAACAAAACACAGGTCGCCTTGCTCGGCGTAAATGCGATGAAACACCTGGTACTGCACCGGGTCGGTGTCCTGGAATTCGTCGATCAGCGCCACCGGGTACTGGGCGCGCAGGGTGCCGGCCAGATGCTCGCCGCCCTCACCGTACAGGCCCTGCTGCAGCTGGTTGAGCAGGTCGTCGAAGGCCAGCAGGCGTTGCGCCGCCTTGCGTTGCGGCAGCTGCTCATTGAGCTGGCCGATCAGGCGAACCTGCAGGTCGATCAGCCGTTGTTCGGCCTCCGGCTGCGCCGCCGCCAGGGCGTCACACAGGTCCTGCAACGCTGCTGCCAATGGGCTCTCGGGTACGCTGGCGCCCTTCTTGCTGGCCTTGAGCAAGCCTTCACGGGACAGGCGCTGGTGCGCCTCGGTCTTGCTGAACAGCGCCGCGGCGTCGCTGAAATAACCGTCCAGTTCCAGCTGCCATACGCCCAGTTTGACGGCGTTGCACATATTACTTTTGAAGCCGTCGCAGGCCTTGAGCTGCGCCAGCCAGGCGGCACTTTCCACCTGCCAGCTATCACGGGCGCGCAGCCAGGCGCTGCGCAGGCCACTCATTTCGCTGCTGGCACCCGGCTGCGGCTCGATGCGCAAATAGGGTTTGCCCAAGTGATTGCGCAACTGCTGGCGCAGGCTCTGCGGGGTGACTTTCTGCTGCACCAGAAACGCCGCCCACTCCGGCTCGGCAGCGGCCAGCTCGTGGCGCCAGAGGTCGGCGAGTAGGGCGTCGAGCAGTTCGCGGTCGTCGTGGGTCAGCTCGTTATCGAAATCGCCACCGGCCTCGAACGCCGCATCCTGCAAGGCGCGCTGGCAGAAGCCGTGGATGGTGAAGATCGCCGCTTCGTCGAAGCCATGCACCGCCAGCAGCAAACGCCGGTGGCTGGCGGCATCCGGGTACTGCGCGTGCAGACGGTTAAGCAAGTCGTCCGCGCCTGGGCCCTGCTCGTACACCGCCAGCAACTCGGCCAAGCGCTTGCGGATGCGCTCGCGCAGTTCGGCGGTGGCGGCGGTGGTGAAGGTCACCACTAGAATCTGGCTGACGTTGAGCTGCTTCTCCAGCAGCAGACGCGCGTACAGCGCGGTCAGGGTCCAGGTTTTGCCGGTGCCGGCGCTGGCTTCGATCAGCGAGCGGCCGGTGAAAGAGTCCGTAAGTAAATCCAGGGCGGCGCTGTTCATGCCTCGTCCTCTTCTTCGCTGTGCAAGGCATCCAGGGCCGGGCCGTAGAGCTGTTCAGCCAGGGCTTCGAAGCGCTCGTCGAGCACCTCACGGTCGCGAAAAGCCAGAGCATTCCAGGGATCGTCACCTTCGCCGCTCATATGCTCGTTGCCTAGCCACATCAGCGCCGCTTCGCTGCGCGCGGCGTCGATGGGCTCCTTACGGCCGGGGTTGCGCCATTTCTTGGCAAAACCAACGCTGCATTTGGCCAGCAACGGCAGCGGCTCGCACAACGCACTTTGATAGGCCTCCAGCCACGGCTGCAGCAGCTCCAGCGGGTTGGCCAGCGGGCCCAGGCGCCACTCGCTTTTTGGCGACAGCAAGCGACTGTCGCGGCGGATGCCAGGGGTCGCCGCGCAGTTGAGCAACAGGTGGCGCAGCCAGAACGGCGCCAGCTCCCAGGCGCCCAGATCACGCAGGCGGTAGTCGAACAGGCCCTCGTCGGTAACGCCCTCCAGCCAGCCGTGGATGCGCACGCCGGCTAGATTGATATCCACCAGCAGCGGCTGCGCGGCCTCGGCCGGGCGTTCGTCAAACAGGGTCGGGGCGAAGGCGCGAATCGGCCCGCGGATCTGCCCCCAGTAAGCCTGGCCCAGCTCACCCACCGGCAACCAACCAGAGGCGGCGGCGACGGCGCGCTCCTGAGGCTCCGTCCAGTTCTGCTCGATGGCCTGCAACGCCAGCTGGCGCAGGCCGTGCTGGCTGGTCCATTCGACGCTGAAGGGTTCGTCACCGGCCAGCACTTCGGTGCCTTGCGCCAGGTGCAGGCCGAGGCGCTGCTCCAGCAGGTAGCGCGCCGGGTGCTTGAAGCAATGCAGCAGCTGGCTCGGCTCGATGGTCAGCCAGTCCGCATCGGGGGCGGCCAGGCGACTGGCAAAGGCGGTCGCCGGCACGACCGGTTCGCTCAGGCGCTGCGCGGCGCGGAACCAGGGCGCAGCGAAACCGGCATGGGCGGCACTGGCGAAGTTGCCGGGGGCGAAAGGTTGCAGCGGGTGTTGATGGGTAATCTGCGCACTGGCGCTGCCGTTGGCCGCGACACCGGTGAGGTCGACCACATCCAGCAGCTCACTGATCAGCACAGAGGGCGGCAGTTCGGCATTGCTGCGCGGGTCGCGACCGACATAGCTGAGGTACAGGCCCTGGCGCGCCGAGAGCAGGGTTTCCAGCAGCAGGTAGCGGTCATCCAGACGGCGGGCGCGGTCGCCGTGCCGCGGTTTCTGCCCGATCAAATCGAAGCCGGCCGCCGGCGTGCGGCGTGGCAGGGCACCGTCGTCCAGGCCAAGCAGGCAGACCAAGGCAAACGGCAGGCTGCGCATCGGCACCATGGTGCAGAAGGTCACTGCGCCGGTAAGAAAGCCCGAGGCGCCGCTGCCTTGCTCCAGCGCAGCGGTCAGTTGCTGGCGGATCAGCGCCAGCTCTAGCGGTCGCTCGATACCCGCCGCCAGGGCCTGTTCGCGCAAGGCGGCGCAGGCCTTGCTAAGCAACAACAGGGTGTCGCCGGCTTCGCGCTCATCAAACAACTCGTCGATCAGCCCCTGCAACGTGTCGGCCCAATCGCTCAGGCTGCGCTGCCGTTGCAGGGTCTGCGCCAGCGCCGCCAGGCGTTCGACAAAGGCCACCAGGCGGCCGAGCAGCTGGGCGCGGGCACCTTCCAGGGCATCCAGCGGCCAGCTGTCACCGAGCAAGGGCGCGTGTCCGGCGGCCAGTTGCGGCGGCGCAGCAAAGCCCAGCAGCAGGCGATCCAGGCCCTGGCGCCAGGTGAAGGCGGCATCGGCCGGCAGGCCGAGTTGCTGACGATGCTCGCCATCGCGGCCCCAACGCACCCCTGCCGTGCTCAGCCAGTCGCGCAGCAGCGGCAGGTCGTCGGCGTCGATGCCGGCCTTGGCCGCCAGGGCCGGTTGCTCCAGCCAGGTCAGCACTTCTTCGGCGGTAAAGCGGCTGTCGGGCAGCGCCAGCAGGCTGAGAAAGGCTTCGATCAGCGGGGTTTCCGCGCGCAGGCTGCGGTCGGCCAGGCTAAACGGGATGCGTGGCACACCTTCGCGCGGAGCAAAGACGGCCTCGATATAGGGCGCATAACGCTCGATGTCCGGGGTCAGCACCACCACCTGATCGGGGGTTAATTGCGGGTTGGCGGCAAAGCGCGCCAGCAGTTGGTCATGCAGAATTTCCACCTCGCGCAGCGGCGAGTGGGCGCAGTGCACTTCCAGCGAGCGGTCGTCGTCACGCAGCGGCAAACGCTCCTCGGGCTGGCGAGTGCGTAGGCGCAGGATGTCGTTTTGCAGGGCCTGCAGCAGGCTGCTGTCGTGCAAGTCGGCATCTTCAGAATACAGGCCGATCTCCTGGCCGCCTTCGCTGGAAGCCAGGCTGAACAGGCTGTCGAAAAAATCCCGGCCCTGCTTGCCCAGGCTGGCCAGCAAGGGGTTGCCAACATCCAGGTACCACTCATCCGAGTGCAGCTCCGGGCGTTTGGCCAACTCGCGGATATCACGAATCTCGCCCCAGGCCTCGCGACACGGGTTGAGGGCAAACAGAATGACCTCGCAGTGCCGAGCCAGGCCTTCGAGCACGCGCAGGTGATGGGGCGGCAGGCTGCTGATACCGAACACCACGACGCGCTCGGGCAGCCCGGCAATCGGCTCGGGGGTGTGCAAGCGCTGCAACAGCTCATCGAGCAGGCGCGCACGGTGTGGGTGGCCATCCTTGGTCAGCTCGCGCCAGAGCAGCGCCTGCCAGCCTTCGTCCGGGCCCAGATCGAGCAATTCATTGCGCTCCCAGGCGGCCAGCCAGTCGTCGCGATACAGCAGGTATTGGTCGAACACGTCGGCAATTTTCACCGCCAGGGACAGCCGCCGGCGCTCATCACCGCCCGCCAGGTAATGGGCCAGGCGCGGCGCCTGAGCGCAGTGCTCGGGCTCACAGAGCCAGTCGTACAGGCGCCAGGTCAGACTGCTGGGGCTGAACGCCGACTGCTCGGGCAATTGACCAAGCACCAGGCGCGACACATCCCAGACGAACTTGGCCGGCAACTGCACCTCAAGCTGCATAGCGATCCCGGTGCTGCGCGCCAGTTGCAAGGTCAGCCAGCGGCCCATGCCCTGACTCGGCACCACCACCAAGGCCGGCGCCAAAGGCTCACTCAGCGGCTGAGCCAGCAGCGTGCAAGCCAGCTCACCAAGGGTTTCCAGATCGGGGGCGTGAAAGAGGCTGAGCATGGGGCGGGGGAGTCCGTTCGAGGGCGGGAAAAACAGCAACTCTGTTGCGCCGGATCATAACGCGAAGCCAGTAGCCGACTAAGGTTAAAGACTAAATGCGACATGCGACGAGTGGTGTCGCGCGCAACATTCTACGCAACCTTCCACGCAATCACGGAGCCAGCATGGACAACCAGCCAACCGCGACCGCAGGGCCAGATGTTTACCCCTATCTGCAAAAGCTCTACAGCCTCGGCGGCTCGGACATGTTCTTCAGTGTCGGCACCCAGCCGCAACTCAAGGTCGAAGGCCTGACCCACCCGGTCGGCAGCGAGGTCATGAAGCCCGGCGCGGTGCAGCACATGGCCTACCAACTGATGACGCAAAAGCAGATTGCCGAGTTCGAGCGCGACCTGGAAATGAACCTGGCCGTCAGCGTCGGCGGCTCGGGGCGCTTCCGTATCAACGTCTATTACCAGCGCGGCGAAGTGTCGATGGTGGCGCGCCTGATCAAAAACGAAATCCCGCCAATCAGCGCCTTGGGGCTGCCAATCCAGCTGGAGAAGCTGGCCATGCTCGACCGTGGCCTGATTCTGGTCATCGGTGCCGCGGGTTCAGGTAAGTCGACCACCCTGGCGTCGATGCTCGATCACCGCAACAGCAACAAGGACGGGCATATCCTCTGCATCGAGGACCCGATCGAGTTCCTGCACAAGCACAAGCGCTCGGTGATCGACCAGCGCGAGGTCGGCCTCGACACCCACAGTTTCAACGACGCCCTGCGCAACGTCCTGCGTGAAGCGCCGGACGTAATCATGCTCGGCGAGATCCGTGACCTCGACAGCATGCAGCACGCCCTGCACTACGCGGAAACCGGCCACCTGTGCCTCGCAACCCTGCACGCCACCAGCACCACTCACGCCCTGGAACGCATCGTCCGGTTCTTCCCGGAGGAGGCGCGTCGGCAGATTCTCGCCGACCTGGCGCAGAACCTGGTTGCGCTGATCGGCCAGCGCCTGGTGCCCGGTGTCGAGCAGAAACGCGCGGTGGCGGTGGAGCTGCTGCTGGCCTCGGCGCATATCCGCGACCTGATCCAGCGTGACCTGCTGGACGACCTGCGCGAAGCCGTCGGGCGCGCCACCGAGCAAGGCATGCAGACCTTCGACCAGCACCTGCTGGCGCTGTATGAGAGCGGCCGGATCAGCGTCGAGGAAGCCATCCGCCATGCCGACTCGCGCACCGACCTGACCCTGAAAATTCGCCTCGGCCATGGCGTCGGCACCATCAATAGCGACCTGAATATGCTGCGCGACAGCTAGCCACCTCGCACCGCGGCGGGCCGCTAGGCGCCGCCGCGCTTTCCCTGCGGGCCAGGCTTGGGCATCATCGGCCCATGCACACACCTTCCGTCGACCCCCGTCATGCCTCCGTCAGCGCCAGCCTGACCCAGGCCGTTCTGCACGCGGCCAGCCGTCTCGGCCTGGCCCGCGATGGGCTGCTGACTGCCAGCGGCCTGGACGCCAGCCAACTCGACAACCCCGATGCCCGCGTACCGCTGCTGGCGCAGCAACAACTGTGGGCGACGATTGAGCAGCAACTGGGTGGCGTCGAAGCTGGCCTGCTGATCGGCGCGGCCCTGGCGCCGGGGCAATTCAGCGTGCTCGGCTACCTGCTGCAGAGCAGCCCGACCCTGAGCGCTGCGCTGCAAGCAGTGCAGCGTTATCAACGCCTGGCCGGCGAGGGCGGGGAGTTCAGCCTGCACGCGGAGGGCGAATGCCTGTGGCTGGTGTACCGCGCCGTGCAACCCGAGCAGACCGCAACGCGCATCCGCGTGCTGGCACTGATGGCCTTCTGGCAAAGCCTGATGACGCCGCTACTGACAGACTTTCACCTGCTCGGCGCGCGCTTTATGCACGCCGCGCCGGACAACCTCGACCGCTACACCGAGGTGTTCAACTGCCCGCTGCACTTCGCCGCCAGTGATTACGCCATCGGCCTGCCGCACGCCTTGCTGGAACAGCCGCTGGCCCAGGCCAACCTGCCGTTGCAGAAGCTCCTGCGTGAACATGCCGAAGCCTTGCTGGCGCGGTTGC
>NKIE01000019.1:0-6064 GCA_002256055.1 Pseudomonas sp. PGPPP3
ATCGAGTTGGCCGTGGTCGACGTCGTATTCGTGGTCGTCCTCGCGCGGCGCCAGGCAGCGAAACTCGCCCTGGGGCGTGGCCGCATCCAGCACCCAGTTTTCGCTGGTGGTCTTGCTGCTGAGCAGGAGGATCAGCTGCCGCTCGGAGCTGGAGCGGTAGCAATGCAGGAAGAAACGCCCATCGACTTCCTCGAACACCAACTCGGCGCCGTCCTGGCTCAGGGTGTGGCGATACAGCTTGTGCGGCCGGTGGGTGTCGTCCAGTTCGGCGAAGAACAGAGTCTGGTTGTCGTTGGCCCAGGTCAGGCTGCCGTCGCAATCGTCGAAGGGCAGGGCGGTGATGGCGCCGCTGGTCAAGTCCTTAACAAACAGCTGATAGATCTCATCGCCGCTGGTGTCCAGGCTGTAGGCCAGCAGGTTGTGGTCGGGGCTGATGGTGAAGGCGCCGAGGGCGATAAAGCCGCCGTCGGCCAGGGCGTTGGGGTCGAGCAGCAATTGCTCCTGGGCTGGGTCGACGCTCAGCGCACCATTGGCCGGGCGAGGGCAGCGGTAGTGACGCGGGTATTCGTCGCCGGCGGTGGTGCGCTGGTAATACAGCCACGGGCCCCAGGGCGAGGGCAGGGACAGGTCGGTCTCGCGGATACGGCCCTTGATCTCCTCGAACAGCTGCTCGCGCAACGGTCCTTGCTCGGCCAGTTCAGCCTCCAGATAAGCGTTTTCGGCGCGCAGGTGGGCCAGGACTTCGGCGTCGTCACGTTGCTCCAACCAGGCGTACGGGTCGGCACTGCTGGCTTGGCGGGCTATCGGGGCGTGCGGCATGGGCGGTTCTCTATGGGTGTTAACGGTTGCTGCGAACGGTTGGCGCAGACGGCGGGCGGGGGAGGCCGCGACGGGCAAAAGCCGCTATCATAAGCGCCCTTTTGCCAGCCCGGCCATGAACGCGCATGACTGAACACGACTATCTGCTCGCCTGGAGCCTGTATGGCGCTGCCGCCTTGGGTTGCCTGCTGGTTTGGCTGCGCATGACTGGCTGGCTGTGGCGCTGGCTGCGCGAGCCGCTGCGGGTGATTGTGGCTGTGCTGCTGTTCTCGCCCACGGTTGTCGACCCGGCCAAAGAGCAGTTCGCTCCGGCGATCGCCATCACCGCCCTCGATTTGCTACTGAAAGTCGGCAACAACGCCTGGCGCGCGGCGGCGGACCTGAGCATGTACGCCATGCTTGCCATGGGCGTGTACCTGTTGTTCGCTCTGATCCGCTGGCCGTTTGAGCGCCTAAGCCAGAAGCACCGTCAGGAGCGCGCGGCCGCCGCCGGTGCTGACGACGAGCCCACCCTGCGCGAAGTGCTGCAGCGTGACCCCGCACCGCAGGCTGATACACGCATCGATCAGCACGGCGATCGCCGCCTGCGCATCGAACCACGGCTGTAATTGCCGCGCCCTGAATACCCTGCAAGTGGCTCTGGCCGAGCCGGGGAGAGCCTATGAGCTGCGTGTTTTGTGCCATCGCCGCCGGCCAGATGCCGGCCCATCTGCTGCACGAGGATGAACACTTCCTCGTCCTGCTGGATATCTTCCCATTGCGCCCGGCCCATGTGCTGATTGTTAGCCGTGAACACGCGCCGCTGCTCGGTGATCTATCCGTGCCGGCCCGTGATGCCCTGCTGGCGCTGGCCGCACGGGTGACCAAGGCCCTGTATGGCTGCCCGGAACTGGGCGTGCAGGGCGTCAATCTGCTGCTCAACGACGGCCCGGTGGCCAATCAGCATGTGCCCCATCTGCACCTGCATCTGTTGCCGCGGCGACGTGGCGATGTGCCGGCGCTGTTGTTGCGCATGCTCACGCGTTTTCTACCGCTGGGGCGCACGCGCATCGAGGCGCGCCTGCAGCGAGAAGTCCAGTTGTTGCGCCGCGCTTTGCAGGCTGAGGGTTGATCCATGTGTGAATTGCTGGGCATGAGCGCCAATGTGCCGACCGATATTGTGTTCAGCTTTACCGGGCTGATGCAGCGCGGCGGCGGCACCGGCCCGCACCGCGACGGCTGGGGCATCGGCTTCTATGAGGGGCGTGGCCTGCGCCTGTTCCAGGACCCGGCGGCGAGCGTCGAGTCCGAGGTGGCGCGCCTGGTGCAGCGCTACCCGATCAAGAGCGAGACGGTGATCGGCCATATCCGCCAGGCCAACGTCGGCAACGTCTGCCTGGCCAATACCCATCCGTTCGTGCGCGAACTCTGGGGCCGCAACTGGTGCTTCGCGCACAACGGTCAACTGGCCGATTTCGCTCCCGCGCCGAGTTTCTACCGGGCAGTGGGCGATACCGACAGCGAGGCAGCCTTCTGCGATCTGCTCAACCGTGTGCGCCAGGCGTTCCCCGAGCCGGTGACGGTGGAGATGCTCTTGCCGGTGCTGGTGCAGGCCTGCGCGCACTACCGCAGCCAGGGTGTGTTCAACTGCCTGCTCAGCAACGGTGACTGGCTGTTCAGTTTTTGCTCGACCAAGCTGGCCTATATCACCCGCCGGGCACCTTTTGGTCCGGCCTGCCTGACCGATGCCGAGCTGACCGTGGACTTTCAGGCGGAAACCTCGGCCAATGATGTGGTCACCGTGCTGGCCACGGCGCCGCTGACCAGCAACGAGGCCTGGACGCTGATGCGCTCAGGCGAGTGGCGCCTGTGGCGCCGTGGTGAATGCATTGCCGATGGCAGCGTGTAGCGCCGTCCGAAATATTCAGGGGGAGAGAGATGTTGCGCAGCTATTTACGTTTGTTGGTGTTTACCTTTGGCCTGCTGGTGGGCGTGCAGGTGCCAGGGTTTATCACCGATTACAGCCAGCGCCTGGAGGCCCATCGGCTGGAAGCACAGCAGAGCCTCAAGGGTTTTCGCGCGACTGCAGATAAGTTCTTCAAGGGTGATCTGGACGCACTGGTGGCCCATTACCGGGTGAGTGACGACCCCGTGATGCGCAGCGACGGCCAGAGCGTGGCCGCCCTGGTCAGTCGTGATGTGCAGCTGGAGGCCGAATGGTGGGCCATGCAGGGCGCCTGGTATCAGCGCGTCTGGCACCTGATCACCGCAGCCGACCGGCCACTGCTGGAAGAAACCTACAACGGCTACAGCTACCAAGTCCTGCTGGCACCCCACGCCATCGCCTGGGGCCTGAGCTGCGGCTTGCTGCTGGCCTGGCTGGTAGAAGGCACTCTGTTGATCTTGGGTGGCTTGGCCGGTTTGGGCCGCAGCCGGCGGGTGCAGGCGCGGCATCGGCTTTGACGGGGGGTTAACTCTTTTGCTGACCTGTTCCCAGGCTCTAGTGTTCCCTAATGAAGCTTGGCTGTTATCGACCCAGGCAGCCCTCAATCGCGATTAGCCAGCCGCAACTGAGTCGGCACATTAACTATTGAAAATTAACGACAGATATTCATTCAAACGCTGCTAGCAGTCCGATTAAGAAAAGTAGCCAGTCGTTAATGATGTGCGCCCCAGTAGAGACCCAAATGTTCTTGGTCAATATCCATGGCAAGGTCAGTATCATCCGTGCTGATCCAATGATGAGGACACATTGAACGAGGTTCCAGTCATAGGTTGGCAAGTGAGCAAGGCCGAAGATAAGGGAAGAGATGAGCCAAGCGGAGATCAGTGCTCCCTTGCGGGCCAAGCCAAAGCTGCGCGAGAAAAGTTGCAGCAAGGCCAAAAAGGGCAGGATGGTGATAACTTCCTCGCCTAATAATTGCGGAATGGTTTTGGCGAAAAACATCATGCGACCAACCACGTCAAGATGACCCAGTTGCGCCGTTTTGCTGTTAGGCACTACCTCGGTGAGGGCGTGAACGATGCCTCCGAGGGTCATGCTCACTACGATGGTGAGCAGGGCAAAACCAAACATCAGCCTGATTTCCCTACTGGAAACCTTGCCGAATATCGATTTCCACGTGTTTGGCGCCACATAAGCCAAAGTAGCCAAGGGAATAGCCGGCAGTAGGGCTGCGGGAATGAATTCCCCCCATGCACCACCCGGCCAGGGGATGGGCAAAGTCAGCAACAGGAAGCTGAAAACGACCATGGCCAAGATGAATAGCCACTGCCGGTTTGAGATAGAGGCTGGGACTCCGTTATAAAACGGGAAATCGCTCGCAGGATCTTCCAACCGAGAAAATCGCTCTTCTTTTTGGAGGGCGCTGGTTGCGGTTGGTTTCATTGCAGAAGCTTTCAGTGAGTTGAAGAGAGGGCGGTTATTCAGTGCAGCTCAATATTTCCGCTTTGAGCGTCAAACCTCTCGCCCGCTATGGATCATAGCTGAGCTATCTGGCGGCATGTTGAACACTGCGCACGTTTGATAGGCCATGAAATCGGCTTAGGTTGGGTCTGAATTACTTAGCCCTTATAACCCCTGTACTTGACGTAAAACCAATAAAGAACGGGCCTAATTGGGCCCGTTCTTTATTGCACTTGATTTACTTGGAGAGAAACCTCATCCCTTCTTCCAACCCGCTCAAGGTCAGCGGGTACATCTGGTCTTCCACCAGCTCACGCATGATGTTGGTCGAGGCGGTGTAGTTCCAGGTGTCCTTGGGGTAGGGGTTGATCCAGATAAGCTTTTTGTATTTCTCCATAAAGCGCTTGATCCACAGGTAGCCCGGCTCTTCGTTCCAGTGCTCGACGCTGCCGCCGGCCTGGGTGATTTCGTAGGGGGCCATGGCCGCATCGCCGACGAACACCACTTTGTAGTCGGCGCCGTACTTGTGCAGCAGGTCGAGGGTGGAGAAGCGCTCCGAGGTGCGGCGCAGGTTGTTCTTCCACACCGACTCGTACACGCAGTTGTGGAAGTAGAAGTACTCCAGATGCTTGAACTCGGTCTTGCAGGCGCTGAACAGCTCTTCGCAAACCTTGACGTGGGCGTCCATGGAGCCGCCGATGTCGAATAGGATCAGCAGTTTGACCGCGTTGCGCCGTTCTGGACGCATCTGGATATTCAGCAGGCCGCCGTCGCGGGCGGTGAAGTCGATGGTGCCGTCCAGGTCCAGCTCATCCTGGGCGCCCTGGCGAGCGAACTTGCGCAGGCGGCGCAGGGCGACCTTGATGTTGCGCGTGCCCAGCTCTACTTGGTCGTCGAGGTTCTTGTACTCGCGCTGGTCCCAGACCTTGACTGCTTTGCCCTGGCGCTTGCCGGCGTCGCCGACGCGGATGCCTTCCGGGTTGTAGCCGCCGGAGCCGAATGGGCTGGTGCCGCCGGTACCGATCCATTTGTTGCCGCCTTCGTGGCGTTCCTTTTGCTCTTCGAGGCGCTTCTTGAACTCCTCGATCAGCTTGTCGAGGCCGCCGAGAGACTCAATGCGGGCGCGCTCCTCGTCGGTCAGAGATCGCTCGAATTCCTTGCGCAGCCATTCATCGGGGATCAACGCCTCGATGTGCTGGTTGAGGTTTTCCAGGCCCTTGAAGTAGGCGCCGAACGCGCGGTCGAACTTGTCGAAATGGCGTTCGTCTTTGACCAGAATGGCGCGGGCGAGGAAGTAGAACTCGTCCATGTCGGCGAACACGACGTTGTGCTTGAGCGCATTAAGCAGATCAAGCAGCTCGCGCACCGACACCGGTACCTTGGCGGCACGCATTTCGTTGAACAGGTTGAGCAGCATGGCTGCATCCTCGTGAATTCATTGGTTCCAGGGGCTGGCCGTTGTGCAGGTCGGCTCCTTTGTCACTCGGTGCAAGGGCTTGCGAGCTAGAGCCAGGCAAGGCGGAATCAGGTGAGGAAACGGAGTTTACGTCTGTAAATGAGCCTTCCGAACCTGATTCCAACGCCGCATGGCCGACGCGCAGCAGCCCGACTTCTTACCGCGAGCCGCGACGGCTCATGAACGCCAGGCGCTCAAGCAGCATCACATCCTGCTCGTTCTTCACCAGGGCGCCGGCCAGTGGCGGGATGGCCTTGGTCGGATCGCGTTCGCGCAGTACCGCTTCGCCGATGTTGTCGGCCATCAGCAGCTTGAGCCAGTCGACCAGTTCGCTGGTGGAGGGCTTTTTCTTCAGGCCCGGCACTTTGCGCACATCGAAGAACACGTCGAGGGCTTCGGCCACC
>NKIE01000019.1:6074-15543 GCA_002256055.1 Pseudomonas sp. PGPPP3
GGCACTTTGCGCACATCGAAGAACACGTCGAGGGCTTCGGCCACCAGGTCTTTTTTGATGTTGGGGTAGTGCACGTCGACGATCTTTTGCAGGGTGCCGCGATCGGGGAAGGCGATGTAGTGGAAGAAGCAGCGGCGCAGGAAGGCGTCCGGCAGCTCTTTTTCGTTGTTCGAGGTGATGATGATGATCGGCCGTACTTTGGCTTTGATCGTCTCGTTGGTCTCGTAAACGTAGAACTCCATCTTGTCGAGTTCTTGCAGCAGGTCGTTAGGGAACTCGATGTCGGCCTTGTCGATTTCATCGATCAGCAGGATGACCCGCTCTTCGGACTCGAAGGCTTCCCACAATTTGCCCTTCTTGATGTAGTTGCGTACGTCGTGGACCTTGTCCGAATCCAGCTGCGAGTCGCGTAGGCGGCTGACCGCGTCGTACTCGTACAGGCCTTGGTGGGCCTTGGTGGTGGACTTGATGTGCCAGGTGATCAGCTTGGCGCCAAAGGACTCGGCCAGTTGCTCGGCCAGCATGGTCTTGCCGGTGCCAGGCTCGCCCTTGACCAGCAGCGGGCGTTGCAGGGTGATGGCTGCATTGACCGCCAGCTTGAGATCGTCGGTGGCGACGTAGGACTGGGTACCTTCGAACTTCATGGGGAAACCTCGGACGCTAAAGCCAGCGGCGAAACTGGACAGTACAGTATTGGAAAAGCCGACTATAACGCGCGGGCTAGTGGCCTGTGAACGCAGACGCAGCATTCAGTCACTGAATGACGAGTCAGCAAAGTCTGGGCTGGCGGATGTTAGCGATTCATTCCCGGCCCTTTGCGCAGCCACGGGGCCTGCTCTGAAGCGGAAACAGCTTCCAGCGACTAGACGGCCTCAAGCCGGCACCTTAGGCTTGGGTGATTATCAGCGACGCAGACAGGAGGACTTCGTTATGAGCCGCATTTATGCAGACAACGCGCAAGCCATCGGCAATACCCCGCTGGTGCGGATCAATCGTCTGGGCCCGCCTGGGGTGACCATTCTGGCCAAGATCGAGGGTCGCAACCCAGCCTATTCGGTCAAGTGCCGGATCGGCGCCAACATGATTTGGGATGCTGAGGAGCGCGGCGTGCTCAAACCGGGCATGACCATTGTCGAGCCAACCTCGGGCAATACCGGTATCGGCCTTGCATTCGTGGCAGCCGCCAAGGGCTACAAGCTGCTGCTGACCATGCCGTCGTCCATGAGCCTGGAGCGGCGCAAAGTGCTCAAGGGTCTGGGCGCCGAACTGGTGCTGACTGAGCCGACCAAGGGTATGAAGGGCGCGATCGACAAAGCCACTGAAATCGCCAACAGCGATCCGGCCAAGTACTTCCTGCCGCAGCAGTTCGAGAACCCGGCTAACCCGGCGATCCATGAAAAGACCACCGGCCCGGAAATCTGGAATGACACCGACGGCAACGTCGATATGTTGGTGGCTGGCGTCGGCACTGGCGGCACCATCACCGGCATTTCGCGTTATTTCAAACATGTGCAGGGCAAGGCGATTGTTTCCGTGGCCGTCGAGCCGATCACTTCACCGGTGATCACCCAGGCCCGCGCTGGGCACGAGCTCAAACCTGCGCCGCATAAGATCCAGGGCATTGGTGCCGGCTTTGTACCGAAGAACCTCGATCTGAGCATTGTTGACCGGGTTGAGCTGGTGAGCGATGACGATGCCAAGGCCACGGCCCTGCGCCTGATGCGTGAAGAAGGCATTTTGTGCGGGATTTCGTGTGGCGCGGCGATGGCGGCAGCCGTCCGTATAGCCAGCGAACCACAGATGCAGGGCAAAACCATCGTGGTGATCCTGCCGGACTCCGGCGAGCGTTACCTGTCGAGCATGCTGTTCGACGGGCTGTTTACCGAACAGGAAATGGTTCAGTGAGAAAAACCCTTGTGTATGGATTGGCGGTGCTGCTGAGCGGCGCAGCCCAGGCTTCGGCCACGGACGACTATCTGAATGGTCTCAAGGCGCTCGACGCGGGTCGCCAAAGCGAAGGCATGTACCTGCTGGAACAGGCCGCTGTGGCCGGTATGCCAGAGGCGCAGTTCCGCCTAGGCGAGCTGTTGTCCGGCCAGGATGGCGAGCGCTGGCTGCGCTCTGCCGTGCGTCAGGGCTCGGTGCTGGCGGCCAATAGCCTGGCGCAGCGCTATTACGACGACACTCGTTACCGTCGGGCGGCGCAGTGCTGGTTGCTGGCGGCCAAGCAAGGCAACAGCCAGGCGCAGTCGCGTCTGGGCGCCTTGCAGGTGATCGGTTACGGCTTGCCCAAGGACCCGGTGCAGGCCTATGCCTGGCTGAATCTGGCTGCCAGTGCCGGCGATGCCGACGTGGTCGAGCTGCGCGACACCCTGGTGGAGCAGTTGGGCAAGGAGCGGCAGATGGCCGGCGAGGCCCTATCGCGGGACCTGCTGGAACATCCGCCAACCCTGCCGGGCGAGCCGCCCTGCGGCGAGTGAGGGTGATTCTCGCGCGTCGTCTTAGGCGGCGCGCGGGTGCTCCGCTGCAACGGCGGGCTTAAGCACCAGATACAGGGCCAGCAGAATCAGTGCGCCACCGTACAGGTAAGCCCACGACAGCGGTTCATCGAGCAATAACACCCCCCAGAACACCCCGAATGGCGGAATCAGAAAGGTCACGGCCATGGATTTCAGCGGGCCGATATCGCTCAGCAGCTGGAAATACAGCACATAGGCCAGCGCCGTGCAGAGCAGGCCCAGGCCCAGCAGTGACAGCCAGACGTTAAGCCCACCCCAACTGGCCGGCGGTTGCTGCCACAGCGTCCAGGCAAACAGCGGCAGCAGGAACAGGCTGGCGCCGAGCATGCTGCCAAAGGCCGACAGGCGACTGTCGAGGCCGCCTTGCTGGTCCAGCCAGCGCCGCGCGAGGAAGCCGGCAAAGCCGTAGCAGGTGGTGGCCAGCAAGCAGGCCAGGGCGCCCCACAGCAGCTCCAGGCTAAACGCCAACGGCCCGGTACGGGTCAGCACGGCCACCCCGAACAGGCCGAGAAACACTCCAAGTCCCTTGTTCAAGGTCATGCGCTCGGCAAAAAACAGGGCACCGATGAGCGTGCCCATTAGCGGCGTGGTGGCGTTGAAAATCGCCGAGTAGCCGGCCGGCAACACCAGGGCAGCGAGGGTGTACATCAGCGCCGGAACCCCGGAGTTGATCACCCCGAGCAGCAGCACCTGTTTGAACTTGCCGCGAAAATCCAGCTTTACGCTCAGTACCAGGAGCAAGGCGAACAGGCCGAGCCCCGCCAGTATCACGCGAAAGAACGCGGTCGGCACGGCGCCAAGCACGGGTGCGGCCACGCGCATAAACAGGAAGCTGGCACCCCAGATGGCGGCAAGGCCAATCAGGCGCAGATAAGCAGATGTGGACACGGCGCAAGCTCGCAGGTGGAGGAGGCCGGCCATTGTTGGTGGCAATGGCGGCCAAAGCAATGCGGATGTGTCTGGCGGATGCGCTGATAGGGGCGGTATGACCCGACGCAGCGTTGCCGTGCGGGAGGGTTAGAAGGTCTTGCTGGCGCTGGCCACCAGGGTCGCACTGCAGACGTCGTCGTACCCCATGAAGTTCACGCATTCGGATTTCGACAGGTCGGTGTCGATATAGCTCAGGCCCCAGGTCACGCCGAGCAGGTCGCGGGTCAACTTGACTTCCCAATCGCGGTAGTCGGAGCGGCTGCTGGTGAAATCGCTGTTCCAGAACACCTCGTCTTTGTAGTCGACATATTCATAGCGGGCCTCGAAGCCGATTTCGGCCGGCAGCAGCGTGCGGTAGCCAATAAAGGCCGAGGCCAGGTCCTCGTCCTGGGCGCCGGTCTGCCAGTCGCCGTTTTCGTCTTCATAGTCCGGGCCTTTTACGTTAGTGGCGTATTTGGCGCCGAGCAGCACGCCGTAGGCATCCAGGGTGAATTGCACATCGTTCTGGTTGTATTGGCTGGCCCCGGAGAAATCATATCGGGTGTACCAGGCGTCGAGGCTGATGGCATCGCTGATCTGCCAGTAGTAGCCAGCGAAATACTCAAGTTCCTGGCGAGCGTCGTCCTCAGGGCCGAAGTCGACATTGGAGGTCCAGACGCCGGCATACAGGCCGCTGGCGTGACTGAGCATCACGTTGAGTTGCGCGGCCGGGTCGCCGAGGGTTTGTGAGATGCCGCTGGCGCGGTAGTCGCTGATCAGCGTGGGGGTGATGACCAGGCTGAACTGGTCGTTGAGGTCGATGGCTCGGGCGCTGAGTGGCGCGAGCGCCAAGCTGGCGAGGGTGAGCGCGGTCAGTCGGTTCATGCAAGATTCCCTGTTTTTATGTTTGTAAGGGGCTGAGCAGGGCTGCGCCTGACCCAGCGGCAACGGCATGGCACCGTTACGGCTGAGCAGGTTGCAGGCTTGTTTTGTGCTTATTCGCTCTGGGCTACAGCGGGCGTGGCTTCGGCGCGGTACACCGACTTGCCGGCAAAGAAGGTTTCGAGCACCTGGGTGTCGAACAACTCGCTGTCGTTGACCTTGAACACGTCGCGGTCGAGGACGATCAGGTCGGCTTGCTTGCCGGGCGCCAGGGAGCCGATTTGCTGGTCCAGACGCAGCGCTTTGGCGGCGTTCAGGGTGTAGGCGTAGAACATGGTTTCGCGGTCGATGCTTTCCTTGGCATTCAGGACGCCCAGCGGGCCTTTACGGGTGCTGGCCTGGGCGATGGCGTTCCACGGATTGGGGCTGGACACCGGCCAGTCGCTGGCGCCGGCAGTGGTGGCGCTTACGTACGGCTTGACCAGCTCCTCGGTGTAACTCTCGGCGGTGGCCCACAGCAGCTGCATGGAGGCGATCACGCCAAGCTCCTTGAAGCGTGGAAACTCCTTGGGATTGACCAGTTGCAGGTGGCTGATGCTGTGCGGCACCGGCGTTGGACTGAGTTTGCGTGCATAGGCAAAGCCGTTCAGCGATTCGCGCACCGCGCGGTCACCGACCGCGTGCATATGCACGATCCAGTTACGCTGTTCGGCGGCTACCACCAGCTCGCCGAAGTGCGCCGGGTCAATCAGCAGTTCGCCGCGCTTGAGGCTGTTCTTGAACGGGTCGATTACCGCAGCGGTTTGCCCTGGGAACTCCATGACCCCGTCGGCAAAGATCTTGATCCCCGGAAAGCTCAGGTTGGGCACGCCCTTGAACTGCGCCATGACCTTGTCCAGTACGGCTAGATCGCTTGGCTTGCTCTGCGGATGGGTGAGCAGCAGGGCGGCGACGTGCACATTCAGCTCGCCGTTTTCGGCCAGCTGTCGGTACAGCGGCAGCACGCCAAGATCATGCTCGGTGGGGTGCATCTCAAACAGCGACTGATCGCCGCCGCCGTTGGCCGCCGCATCCATCCAGGCGGTGACGCCGACCTGCTGGTTGACCCGCACCGCTTCGCGGGCGGCCTTGAGCATCAGCTCGGGGCTGGGCGCCGGCAGCTGGCTGCGCACCCGGTCCCAGCCGGTTTCGGCCAGGTAACCGGTGGGCGTTAGGTCGCTTTCGTGTTCGATATAGCCGGCTTCCTTGGCGTCCAGACCCTTGACCAGGGCGGCGTTGATGCCGACGCGTTCGAGCATGGCGCGGTTGGCCCAGCCGGTGTGGCCGTCGATGCCGTCGAGCACCAGCGGCTGCTTGGCCCAGTCGCCCTGGTTGAAGCGTTTGGCCAGCTCGCGGCTGTGTTGCCAGTAGGCCGAGCTGGCTCCGGAAATCACCACCACGTCACCCATACGCGCCACACCGGCCTGGTCCTGGGCGCGGATCCAGGTTTCCAGCTCGGGCAGCGGCTTGACCTCGTCATACAGGTTGGCGCGTAGGCTGGCCAGGGCACCCATGACTGGGTGGCTGTGGGTGTCAATCATGCCGGGCATCAGCACCTTGCCGGCCAGGTCGATGCGCTGGGTCTTGGCGTCGGCCAGGGCGCTGATCGCGGCATTGCTGCCAACCTGGAGGATTTTGCCATCCTCTACAGCCACGGCCTGCTGCAAGGCCTGACCGGGTTCGCCGGTAAACACCTTGGCGTTGGTGAGGATCAAATCGGCGGCGGCCATCGATTCCAGTGAGGCACAAGCCAGCGCAACGCTGAGCAGGCTTGGAATAAACCGTTTCATGGTGACTCCCTTGTTTTTATTAGGCTTGCTGCGAGACTAAGCAAGTTCGTCGGGCAGCGGAACGCCTGGCGCGGGCACAACTTTTGTTCCTGCTGGGAGTCAATGGTGGATAAATTCAATGCGCTGACCACTCTGGTGTGCGTGGTCGAGCAGAACAGTTTCAGTCGTGCTGCCGAGCAGTTGGGCAAGACCCCGTCGGCCGTGGCCAAGGCCATTGCGGCGCTGGAAGACGAGCAGGGCATCCGCCTGTTTGAGCGCACCACCCGGCGCATGCAATTGACCGAAGCCGGGCGCCTGTATGCCCAGGCCGCGCGCGAAGCCCTGAGTTGCCTGAACAATGCCAGTGAGGAAATCGGCCAGATGCAGCACGGCCTGCATGGCGAGTTGCGGATCTCGGCGGCGCTGGCCTTTGGCCCGGCGTTTCTCGCCGATGTTTGTGCGGCGTTCTGCCTGGCGCATCCGCAACTGCGTCTGCAGGTGGACTTGAGTGACAACGATCAGTTCATCCTCGAAAGCGGTCACGACCTGATCCTGCATGAGGGCGCCTGCGACATTCCTGGCCTGATTGCCCGGCCGGTAGGCAGTAACCGCATTGTCCTAAGTGCCAGTCCGGCTTACCTGGCGCGCGAACCTCTGCCAGTGACGGCGGCGACCTTGGGTCAGCATGCGTGGCTGATGTACAAACACCCGGCGCTCAGCCGCCACTACTGGACCTTTCGCCAGGCCGAGCAGGTGATGCGCATCGAGCAACCGGTGCCGCGCATCCTCAGTGACAACTACGACTTTCTCCTGGCCAATGCGGTGGCCGGCGCCGGCCTGTTGATCACGCCCTGGTGGAGCGCCGCGCCGTATCTGGCCGATGGCCGCTTGGTCCGTTTGATGAGCGATTGTGAGCTTGATCCTGATGCATTCGGTGCGCATATTCTTGCGGTGTACCCGAGTCATCGGCGGGCCACTCACAAGGTCCAGGTGTTTATCCAGTTTCTCGAAGCCTTTTTGCGTGAGCGCGGTTACGCCTAAATCCTTGCTTTGCCTGATCGGCACAAATATTCGGCTGGGACACAGCATCTGTGGCGCGCTACTCTTGGCGAATTGCTATGGCTATGCCGCAGAGGAATAAATGGACAAGCTCAGTGCCCTCAATATGTTTGTCGTCACCGCCGAACTGGGCAGCTTTAGTCGCGCGGCTGAACAGTTGGGGAAGACCCCGTCAGCGCTGACCAAGGCCGTCGGCCACCTGGAAGATGAGTTGGGTGCGCGGCTGTTTGAGCGCTCGACCCGGCGCCTGGTGCTGACCGAGGCCGGCTTGCTCTACCTGGACACGGCCCGGCAAGTGTTGGCCAGCCTGCGCGAGGCTGGCGAGGAGATTGGTCAGTTGCAGCACAGCCTGCACGGCACCCTGCGACTGACAGCACCGCTGGCTTTGGGGCCGGCGTTTTTCAACGACGCCTGCGCAGCCTTTATGGCTGAGCATCCGCAGTTGAAACTGCAGGTTAATCTCAGTGATGCCTATATCGATCTGCTGGAGGCCGGTATCGATCTGGCCTTGCGCGAAGGCCGTGGTGATGTACCGGGAATGATTGTTAAGCCGCTGGCGGCCAGCCGTATTGTGTTGTGTGCCAGCCCCGAGTATCTGCAGCGCTGTGGCACGCCGCAGAGCGCGGACGATCTGCTCAGCCATCAGACCCTTATTTATGAGCACGTGGCGCTGGATCGGCGCTGGCGCCTGAGTCTGGATCAGCAGGTGTTCACCTTGCAGCCGCAGGGGCGCTTGACCAGCGATAACTATGACTTTCTGCTGGCGGCCTGTCTGGCCGGTCAGGGCGTGCTCGATTGCCCGCATTGGAGCGTGCAACCGTTGTTGGCCAGCGGCCGGTTGGTGCAGGTACTGCCCGACTACCAGGTCGCCCCGGATGCCTTCGGCCCGCTGATCCTCGCGATGTACCCCAGCCACCGTCGTGCCACCCGTAAGGTGCAGGCATTTATCGAGTTTATCGAGGCCTACCTGCGTGCCCGGCAGTTGGCGTAGGGCCTATGCCGTTTCAATCGCGGCAACCTGGCTTGCGATCAAGCGGCAACAGACTCTAAGCTCGCCACTCTTTCTTTTCTCCGCGTAGAGGCTTTCTCATGCCACAGCAATGGCCGGCCGGCAACATCGCCAAGCTTATCCTCGAAGGCTTTGACGATTACCGCGAGCACTTTCGCCAGATTACTAATGGTGCGCGGGTGCGTTTCGAGCAAGCGCAGTGGCAGGAGATCCAGCAGGCATCGGCTGCGCGGATCAATCTGTATGAAGAGAAAGTCGCCGAGGTGACCGAGCTTTTGCATCAGGCTCACGTCGACGAGGTGTTGCTGGATGTCAGCCAGTGGCCGTTGGTGAAGAGCGCCTATATCGCCCTGATCGATCTGCGTTTTGACGACGAACTGGCGGAAACCTGGTTTAACTCGATCTTTTGTGGCCTGTTCAAGCACGATCAGATCAGCGACGGCTGCATGTTTATTCACACCACGCGGCCGGCGCTGCGGGTCAATGAGCGGGCACCGCAGGTGCGTCAGTACCACCCTCAGGGCGACCTGGAGGCGGCACTGCGTCAGTTGTTCGAAGATTACCGTTTCGAGGTGCCTTACGAGGACCTGGAGCGTGACCTTGGTCATGTGCTCAGCCAGTTGCGGCAGAACCTGCCGGACTGGGTGTGTAAGGATCCGGAGCTGAGTATTGAGCTGTTCGCTTCGCGCCTGTACCGCAACAAGGGCGCCTATGTGGTCGGGCGCATCTTTACTCGTGACGAGCAGTGGCCGCTGGTGATTCCCTTCCTGCACCGCGAGGGCCAGGGCATCCAGGTGGACGCGCTTATTACCGACGAGGCGGAGGTGTCGATCATCTTCTCCTTCACCCGTTCCTACTTCATGGTACGGGTCGGCTACCCGGCGGAGTTCATCGGCTTTTTGCGGCGCATCATGCCGGGCAAGCACATTGCCGAGCTGTACACCTCGATCGGCTTCTACAAGCATGGCAAGTCGGAGTTCTACCGCGCGCTGATCAACCACCTGGCCAATGTCGATGACAAGTTCATCATGGCGCCGGGCGTGCGTGGCATGGTCATGAGTGTGTTTACCCTGCCGGGCTTCAATATCCGCTTCCCGTTGAGCAAGTTCGACCCTGAGTGCCTGGCTGAATTGCTGGAGGTGGCGCCGTCCACGGTACAGGTCGAGGGAGATGTGGTGCTGGTGCGCCACTGCTGGACCGAACGCCGCATGACGCCGCTGAACATCTATCTGGAGCATGCCAACGAGGCCCAGGTACGCGATGCGCTGGAAGAGTACGGTCTG
>NKIE01000775.1 GCA_002256055.1 Pseudomonas sp. PGPPP3
CATCACCAAAGCCCTGATAGGCGATGTCGAGGAAGGGTACGTGCTCGCGCTCACGCACAACATCCAGCACGGCTTGCCAGTCATCCAGGGTTAGGTCGACGCCAGTTGGGTTATGGCAGCAGGCATGCAATACCACGATCGAACGTGCTGGCAGGTTCTTCAGGTCGGCGAGCATGCCCGCACGATTAACACCATGGTTGGCGGCATCGTAGTAGCTGTAGTTCTGCACAGGAAAGCCTGCAGCTTCAAACAGCGCGCGGTGGTTTTCCCAGCTTGGATCGCTGATTGCGACTACGGCGTTCGGCAGCAGGCGCTTAAGAAAGTCAGCACCGGTTTTCAGTGCGCCGGTACCGCCGACTGATTGTGTGGTGACTACACGGCCCGCAGCCAGCAGTTCGGAATCGCTGCCGAAAAGCAGCTTTTGCACCGCCTGGTCGTAGGCGGCAATGCCTTCGATAGGCAGGTAACCGCGTGGTGCGTGGGCTTCAATACGTGCTTGTTCGGCCGCTGCGACGGCGCGCAGCAACGGAATACGACCCTCTTCGTTGAAGTAAACGCCAACACCCAGGTTCACCTTGTGGGTACGAGGATCGGCATTGAAGGCTTCATTGAGACCCAGGATAGGGTCGCGCGGCGCCATTTCGACGGCAGAGAACAGGCTCATTATGCGGCAGCTCTAAAGAAATACTGAGGGCATGCAACACCTCGCTACGACTAGCGTTAGGGGTTGCGCAGACGGGTCGCTATTATAGCGACCAAGGACGTGCGCGGCGACAGCGCCAGCACGCTTTTCACCGGGGTTTGACGCCCGTCGCACGAATGCGTCACAGGCGTTTATCGAGGTTTACATGTCGCAGTTCGAATTGGTCACGCGTTTTCAGCCGGCTGGCGATCAACCTGAGGCTATCCGCCTGATGGTTGAAGGCCTAGAGGCCGGTCTTTCGCACCAAACGCTGCTGGGGG
>NKIE01000776.1 GCA_002256055.1 Pseudomonas sp. PGPPP3
CGCCGTGCAGGTTTATTTGCTGCCGCTACTGGCTTTACTCGGCGGCGGTTTTGTTGCGCAAAGCCTCAGGCTGAGTGAGCCGTTGAGTATTTTGCTCGGGTTGAGTGCGTTGTTGGTGGCGGGCTTGCTGGTGCGTTGGCGCAGTTTGCGCGTGGCCGATGATCCACGTCTGCAGCCGGTGGTGATGCGGGCGCTGTTGCTCGGTTCGGCGAGTTGTTCTGCGCCGTGATGGATGTTTTTTAACCAGGGGTTCTAACGCAATGCTGAAATTCAAAACCTATCGCGCCACGCTGGTGGCGGTATTGCTGATGAGTCAGGCGCTGGTGGCCCATGCGCAGTTGCCGGATTTCACCGGGCTGGTAGAGGCCGCTTCGCCGGCCGTGGTGAACATCAGTACCCGGCAGAAAATGCCGCAGCGCGCGATGGCCGCCAACGGCCAGCAAATGCCCAATCTGGAAGGTTTGCCACCACAGTTTCGCGAATTTTTCGAGCGCAGCATTCCGCAGCAGCCGCGCAACCCTGGCGGTCGTCAGCGTGAGGCCCAGTCGCTGGGGTCGGGCTTTATCATTTCTGCCGACGGTTATGTGTTGACCAATAACCATGTAGTGGCCGACGCCGATGAGATCATCGTGCGTCTGTCTGATCGCAGTGTGCTGGAAGCCAAGCTGATTGGTGCCGATCCGCGCACCGACGTAGCCTTGCTCAAGGTCGAGGGCAAGGGGCTGCCAATTTTGAAGCTCGGCAAGTCCGATGATTTGAAAGTCGGCGAGTGGGTGTTGGCCATTGGCTCGCCGTTTGGCTTTGATCATTCGGCCACTGCCGGCATTGTTTCGGCCAAGGGTCGCAGTTTGCCCAACGAGAGCTATGTGCCCTTCATTCAGACTGATGTGGCCATCAACCCTGGTAACTCCGGTGGTCCGCTGTTCAACCTGGATGGCGAAGTCGTTGGCATCAACT
>NKIE01000777.1 GCA_002256055.1 Pseudomonas sp. PGPPP3
CGACCCCATGCCAGGCGGTTCGGGGCTGCTGGAGCAGATGATTGGCCACTGGCCGGCGGTCGTTCAGCGCGCGCTGAGCCTGGTGGAAGACTGCCCATCGGCATGCGATACGTCGTGTATTGACTGCCTGCAGAACTTCCGCAATTCGTTCTATCACTCGGAGTTGAATCGGCACACGGCGCATGAGTACCTGCGTGAGTGGGGCAACGCCGTTAGCTTCAGCCACTTGATCCCAGCCGTGCTGCCGGACGACACCCAGACGCAGAAGCCGGGGAACCCGCCGGAACAGCGGCTGGTGGCCATGCTCAAGGCAGCTGGGTTGGTCAACTTCGAGACGGAGCGCCCCATCAAACTGTCAGGCGGTGTCACCACCCGCCCCGACGTGTACTTCCATGCGCCCAACGACCAGTTCGAAGGTGTGTGCGTCTACCTGGACGGCATGAGCGAGCATCTGCACGGCAACGCGCAGACAGCGGCAAAGGACCGGCAGATTCGTGACGAGCTGCTGAACACCGACTACGAAGTGGTGGCCATTCAGTACCAGGAGATCTACGACAAGACGGTGATGCGCACGCACATGCGGCGCATCGCCAAGGCGGTGGCGGGCAAGGTCAAGGCCAAAGAGGTGGAGGCCAGTGACGAGTGGTTCGTGACCGAGCAGACGGTTGTCGCACCGGACTTCGCGGCACCGCAGGCCAGTGCCAGGGTGTACCCCTTCCCGGTGATTCAGCCCTCAGCGGACGATTTCGAGCCGTATGGGAACTGCGTGCCTATCAGCAGCTTGAAAGCGGCGGCCGGTCTATGGAGCGAAGAGCAGACCGACCTGGGGGGCCTCGCTGAGCATGCGCAGGACTGGGCCGTGCGCGATGAGTTCAAGCTGAACCCGGGCATGTTTGTGGCCCAAGTTGTCGGGCAGTCCATGGAACCGCTGGTGCCATCGGGCAGCTACTGCCTGT
>NKIE01000778.1:0-284 GCA_002256055.1 Pseudomonas sp. PGPPP3
GCCGCTCCGGGTTGGCGCACCGCGAAGAGCAACGAGCTTGAGTTCATTCGACTGTTTGAGCAGAACATCAAGGACCTGAATCACTTCAGGGCTCAAGTTCTAGGCGGAAGGGCAAGAAAACTTCGCGCTAGCTGCGTCTACGCCGCCATGCTCAAGGGTAACCTCGACAGGGTGACCATCCATCAGACGATGGGCGTGTCGATTCCCACCATCACGTCGATTGAGCGTCACCTTTCCACTGACGTACACCGCAAGCTGCCACCCGAGTTGGTGGCCAGGCGCAA
>NKIE01000778.1:344-953 GCA_002256055.1 Pseudomonas sp. PGPPP3
CCTGCTGCTGTGCGAGTCCGGCAGGGTCTACACGGGCGTGACCCCTGTATTGGACCGAAGGATCGCGACGCACATCAAAGGTCGAGGCGCGCTGTTCACCAAAATCAACCGGCCGACACGGTTGCTTGCCGCGAAGCCGTTTCCGTCTCAGAACGAGGCTCTGAAGGTCGAGAAGCAGGTCAAGAAGACCGGAGCGAGCGACAAACGCATACTGGCAGACATCTGGGCGCGTCAGCATCCAGTGGACGCGGACGCAGCTGCCCTCTTCAGTGCCTAACCGATCACATCCAACGACATGCTTCCAGAAGCCGCCGTCACCCACTTCGGGCACCTCTGCACCGATGGATTCACTGATCAATGGCGACACCTCAGCGAGGCGCAGCACGCGTTCGAACGGAACGAGAAGGGCGGCCGCGGCCAAGGCTACGCGGCGAGGTTGGCGGCTCTGTACCAAGAGCAGTTGAAGGCAAGGGGTCGTGTCATCCTGGAGGCAGCCAAGTCGATCCATGAAAGGTTTGGCCTTCCGAGCGATGAAGCAACTGCGTCGGAACTGAAGTCGCTTGCTGAGAAAGCGCTGAACGCGCAAGTCCAGGGGCTGCGTGACGCCTA
>NKIE01000779.1 GCA_002256055.1 Pseudomonas sp. PGPPP3
AGGCCTTGTAGGCAGGCGATGATCAGGCGGTCGGCGTCACCGAACAGGATGGCGGTGGATTTGACCCCGATCTTCAGGTCGTCCTCGCGATCGGCCATGGCGTAATAAGTGTCGTAGGCCACCGTCCACAGCAGGTTGGCGATGTACAGCAGCCAGGCCTCCGGCGGTACGCTGCCGGTTTCGGCGCTAAAGGCCATGGGCATGCCCCAGGAAAACGCCGCGCCCAGCACCACCTGTGGGTAGAAGGTGTAGCGCTTCATAAACGGATAACAGGCCGCCAGCGCCACACCACCGAACGACAGCCAGACAGTGGTCGCGTTGGTGCACAGGACCAGGGCGAAACTCAGCGCCACCAGCCCGGCAAACAGCGCCAGGGCTTCCCGTGGCTTGACCTTGCCGCTGGCCAGGGGGCGCGCCTGGGTACGGCTGACATGGCCGTCGAAGTGGCGATCGGCGTAGTCGTTGATCACGCAACCGGCGGCGCGCATGAGGATCACGCCGCCGACAAAAATCAGCAGGTTACTGGCGCTGGGCACGCCCTTGGCCGCCACCCACAACGCCCACAGGGTCGGCCACAGCAGCAGGTAGATGCCGATGGGCTTATCCAGGCGCATCAGTTGGACGAAGTCCCAGGCACGCGGGTGCAGGCGATTGAGTGAGTGCAACAGGCGGGTGTACATCAGCGCGTCTCCGGGCAGGTTGGGCGCAGTATACGGGCTGTGACGGCGCCGCACAGGTGCGCCTCAGGCGTCGACGTGGGCCGCCTGCCACAGTTGCGGCAGAAATACTTCTGCCACCAGTACGGCCAGGGTGCCGCGCTGGAAGCACGAGCGCCGTGCCCACAGTTGTTCGTTGCGTGCCGCGCTTGGCAGCCAGGGCGCCGGGTAGCGGCACACCTGGATGGTGCCACGGGTAAAGGCGCGGTCGCTGAACAGCAATTCGCCGAGCGAGCG
>NKIE01000780.1 GCA_002256055.1 Pseudomonas sp. PGPPP3
CGAAGCGCGCAAGCTGTTCGACTCCCTGGCCGTCAACGACGAAGAAACCTGCGCCACCATTGCCGAGGTGTACGCTGAGTGTGGCGAGTTGCTCGACCCGCACACCGCCATCGGTGTCAAAGCCGCGCGTGATTGCCGTCGTAGCCTGGCGACGCCGATGGTGATCCTCGGTACCGCGCACCCGGTCAAGTTCCCGGAAGCGGTGGAGAAAGCCGGTATTGGCGCTGCGCCGGCACTGCCGCCGCACCTGGCCGATCTGTTCCAGCGCGATGAGCGTTGCACCGTGCTGGCCAACGACCTGAAGACCGTACAGGCCTTCGTCGCTGCCCACGGCAATCGCGGCAAGCCGTTGTAAGCGTCACGCGTAATAAAAAAGGCCAGTCTCCCGCGGGAACTGGCCTTTTTTGTGGGCGCTTTTTAACCCTGGTTAGATCGCGCCGTTGCGGCGCAGGGCGCTGATCTGTTCCTGGCTGTAGCCCAGTGCACTGAGCACGTGCTGGTTGTGCTCACCCAGCGCCGGGCCGATGGCGTCGACGCCGCCTGGGGTGGCCGACAGCTTGGGCACGATGCCGGGCATTTTGAAGGTCTTGCCGTCTGGCAACTTGGCCGAGAGGAACATTTCACGGGCGAGAAACTGCGGGTCGCTGAGCATGTCTTCGGCCGAGTAGATGCGACTGGCCGGCACCTCGGCGCCGTTCAGTGTCTCCAGCATCTGGGCTAGCGGCGTGGCATTGGCCCAGCGGTCGATCACCCCGTACAGCTCATCGCGGCGCAGGTCACGGCCGGCGTTGTCGGCCAGGCTGGCGTCATCCGCTAGATCGTCGCGGCCGATGGCGCGCATAAAGCGCTGGAAGATTGCATCGCCGTTGGCGCCGATCTGCACGTGTTTGCCGTCGCTGCTGGTATGGATCGACGAGGGCGTGATGCCGGGCATGATGTTGCCGCTGCGCT
>NKIE01000781.1 GCA_002256055.1 Pseudomonas sp. PGPPP3
AGGGGAGAACTTTTGCACAACCGTCGAGTCTATCTTGGCAGAGCGGTTGGCTGATGCGGTGCTCCCTCAGACGCACAACGAGGAGTGTTCATGCTAACCCAGGAAGAGGATCAGCAGCTGGTCGAGCGCGTGCAGCGCGGAGACAAGCGAGCTTTTGATCTGTTGGTGCTGAAGTACCAGCACAAGATTCTCGGGTTGATCGTGCGGTTTGTGCGCGACCCCCATGAAGCCCAGGATGTGGCTCAGGAAGCTTTTATCAAGGCCTACCGAGCCTTGGCGAATTTTCGTGGTGACAGTCAGTTTTATACCTGGCTGTATCGTATCGCCATTAACACGGCGAAGAACTATCTGGTGGCGCGTGGTCGGCGGCCGCCAGAGTCGGATATCAGTGCCGAAGATGCCGAATTCATGGATGGCGATCACGACCTCAAGGACATTGAGTCACCTGAACGCCTGATGTTGCGGGATGAGATCGAGGCCACCGTGCATCGAGCCATTGCCGCATTACCCGAAGACTTACGCACGGCGTTGACCCTGCGCGAGTTTGACGGTTTGAGTTATGAGGACATTGCGGCGGTTATGCAGTGTCCAGTCGGGACTGTACGGTCGCGGATTTTCCGTGCTCGTGAAGCCGTTGATAAAGCCCTGCAGCCGTTATTGCAGGACGCCTGATAGCGCGGCGCAAGCCGAGAGAGGAAACATCATGAGTCGTGAAGCCCTGCAGGAATCGCTGTCCGCACTGATGGATAACGAAACCGATGAGCTTGAACTGCGCCGCGTCCTGGCGGCCAGTGGCGAAGGTGAGGTGCGGGCCACGTGGGCGCGTTATCAGGTGGCCCGTGCGGTCATGCATAAAGAGTTGTTGGAACCGCGCCTGGATCTGGCCGCCGCGGTGTCTGCTGCCTTGGCTGATGAGCCGGCGCTGACCACTCGCAAACCACGCATG
>NKIE01000782.1 GCA_002256055.1 Pseudomonas sp. PGPPP3
TCTTTACCCACTGCCGGGCCTTGACCACCGACATTGGAGGTGGTGAAGAACACCGGTTCGATCAGGTCGAAATCCCGCTCTTCCAGCATGCGCTGCATGAGCACCGAACCGACCATACCGCGCCAACCGATCAGACCTACGCGTTTCATACCACTACACCTTCAATAGAGAGTTCAGTCCGCGGCCGGGCCGCGGAGCGAAGAGATTACAGATTGCGCAGGGCCGCGACTACCGCATCACCCATGCCAGCCGTACCGACCTTGGTCATGCCCGGCGAGTAGATGTCGCCTGTACGCAGCCCTTGATCCAGCACCAGACTGACCGCCTGCTCAATGGCATTGGCAGCAACCACTTGGTTGAAGCTGTAACGCAGCAGCATCGACACCGACAAAATGGTCGCCAACGGGTTGGCAATGCCCTGCCCGGCGATATCCGGCGCCGAACCGTGGCATGGCTCGTACATGCCCTTGTTGTTGGCATCCAGAGAAGCCGACGGCAGCATGCCGATGGAACCGGTAAGCATCGACGCCTCATCGGACAGGATGTCGCCGAACATGTTGTCGGTGACCATCACGTCGAACTGCTTCGGTGCACGCACCAGTTGCATGGCGGCGTTGTCGACGTACATGTGTGACAGCTCAACGTCTGGGTAATCCTTGGCCACTTCCTCGACCACGGCGCGCCACAACTGGCTGGAAGCCAGCACGTTGGCTTTGTCCACCGAGCACAGCTTCTTACCGCGCACGCGGGCCATATCGAAGCCGACGCGGGCAATCCGGCGCACTTCGCTTTCGCTGTACGGCAGGGTGTCGTACGCCATGCGCTCGCCGTTTTCGAGCACCTTGCTCTCGCGCGGCTGGCCGAAGTAGATGCCGCCGGTCAGCTCACGGACGATCAGGATGTCCAAACCGGCCACCACTTCCGGCTTGAGCGACGACGCGTCGG
>NKIE01000020.1 GCA_002256055.1 Pseudomonas sp. PGPPP3
GCGGCGAAGCTGAATGCCACAGCTTTCACTTGACCGGCAACCAGCAGCGGCAGCAAGCCGGCCAGGGCGAAACCTGCTTTCGCCGGAGCGAAACGCAACAAAGGCTTACGGGTGTTAATTTCCATCGAGTTCTTACTCCGCGGACAGATCACTTCTTTATTGAACCCCTGCAGCGCAGAGATCCTACCCGGCCGTACGAGCGACGACCTTTTTGCTCAACAAGGCGCAAGCGCCCTTAAAATTGCCCCATCCACTACAACGCAGACAGGCTTAACCTTTTGACAAAGGCAAGCATGATGCCAACACGCCACATGCAACCGCGCATCGCTGACAAAAAGTTCAAAAAAACATGATTTTTTTTGTGACTGTACAGCCACCGTCCAGCGTCGCCGGCCAACCGCTTTCAAACGCGCGTCTTGACCCTGCGAATGGCGCGATTGGTCCCCCACCCTATCGCCACACCAGAACCCCCATTCAGCAAATGAATTCAGCGTCAATCTAAATCAAGCCGTTATAAGCACGAATTTGGCTAGAGCCAAACCTGCCGCACTGGACAGGTAACAAAAAGTGTTACCCAAAAACGACCGGTAACACTTTTGGCCCAGTTCGATTGTTTAAGCCAGGCTCTTGCTCAACACCTCATACACATCACTGGACAGCTCACCCGAACTGAGGATGCGCTGCAGTTGCGCCCGCATCAGTGCCTGGCGGGCGCTGTCGTATTTGCGCCAGCGCGTCAGTGGCGCCAGCTGCCGGGAGGCGATTTGCGGATTGGTGGCATTCAGGCTTATTACCTGATCCGCCAAGAAGCGGTAGCCCGAGCCATCGGCCTCATGGAAGTTAATCAGGTTCTGCCCGGCAAACGCACCAATCAGCGCACGCACCTTGTTGGGGTTCTTCATGGTAAAGGCCGGATGTTCCATCAACGCCTCGACCCGCTGCAAGCCACCCGGCAAGCCACTGGCCGCCTGGACGCTGAACCACTGATCCATGACCAGCGCGTTGTCTTTGAAGTGCTCGGCGAACTCTGCCAGGGCCTGGGCCTTTTCCGTTTCGAACGGCGAATTAACCAGCACCGCCAGCGCCCCAAGACGTTCAGTCATGTTGTCGCAGGCGCCATATTGCTCAAGGCAGGCGGCCAACACTTGCGGCCGCTCACACAGCATCAAATAGGACAATGCGATGTTCTGCAGGCTACGGCGGGCAAAGTGCTCGGCTTGCGCCACATAGGGCGTACTGCGTGAGGCCACGCGATTGTCCTGATAACGCTGCCACAGTGGCTCGAACAAAGCCTCAGCCAGTTGCCGACGGGCAAACTCGCGCGCGGCGTGAATAGCGTCAACATCCGCCACTTCACTGATTTCAGTCAGATACGCCTCACCCGGCAACGACAACATCTCCGCAACCATGGCCGGGTCCAGCGCGTCATTGGTCAGCACCGCTCGCAGGGCCTCGACCAAACGCTGATCGAGCACCAGCGCCTCGTCGCGCTGCACCTGGCCAATCAATTCCTGCAACACCTGCACGGCCAGTTGCTGCCCAGCCTCCCAGCGATTGAAGCCGTCGCTGTCGTGCTGCATGAGGAACATCAACTGGTCGCGGCCGTACGGAAAACTCAGCTTGACCGGGGCAGAGAAGCCGCGCAGCAAGGAGGGCAAAGGCCGCTCACTGATATCGACGAAGGTAAAGCTCTGCTCTGCTTGCGTCACAGACAACACCCGCGTGTTACCCGCAGAAGCAGCCTCGCCCTGCAAGCGCAGTGGCAACTCCTGCCCTTGCGCACCGAGTAGTGCCAACTCTACCGGGATCACAAACGGCAGTTTTTCGACTTGCCCCGGCGTTGCTGGGCAGCTTTGAGCAAAGTTCAGGGTATAGGTCTGCGCAGTGGCATCGTAGTGTTCGCTAACCGCCAGACGCGGCGTGCCGGCCTGGCTGTACCAGCGTTTGAACTGGCTAAGATCGATGCCCGAGGCATCCTCCATGGCCTTGACGAAATCGTCGCAGGTCACGGCCTGACCATCATGGCGAGCGAAGTACAGATCAGAACCCTGACGGAAGCGCTCAGCCCCCAGCAGGGTGTGAATCATGCGCAACACTTCCGAACCCTTCTCATAGATGGTCAGGGTGTAGAAGTTGGAAATTTCCATAAAGGCATCGGGGCGAATCGGGTGCGCCATCGGCCCGGCATCTTCGGCAAACTGATGAGTGCGCAGGTACGCGACGTCTTCAATGCGCTTGACCGTCCGCGAGTTCATATCGGCGGAAAACTCCGCGTCACGGAACACGGTAAAGCCTTCTTTCAGCGACAACTGGAACCAGTCGCGGCAGGTCACGCGGTTGCCCGACCAGTTGTGGAAGTATTCATGGGCCACCACCGCCTCGACCCGCTGGTGCGCGGCGTCGGTTGCAGTTTCGGCGCGGGCCAGAACGCAGCTGGAGTTGAAGATATTCAACCCCTTGTTCTCCATCGCGCCCATGTTGAAGTCGTTGACCGCGACGATCATGAAGATGTCGAGGTCGTACTCACGGCCATATACCTCTTCGTCCCAGCGCATGGACTTTTTCAGGCTGTCCATGGCGTGCTGGCACTTGTCGACGTTCTCTGGCTCGACATAGATGCGCAGTGTCACCTCGCGCGCACTCATGGTGGTGAAGGTATCTTCGATGCACCACAGATCACCGGCCACCAGGGCAAACAGGTAGGCCGGTTTCATGAATGGGTCCTGCCAGGTTGCCCAATGCCGACCGCCTTCTTCGCTGCCACTGGCAATTGGGTTGCCGTTGGACAGCAACACAGGATAGTCCTGCTGCGAGGCACTCAGGCTGGTGGTGAAGCGGCTCATCACATCCGGGCGATCGAGGTAATAGGTGATCTTGCGGAACCCCTCAGCCTCGCACTGGGTGCAGAACATGCCGCTGGATTTGTACAAGCCTTCCAGCGCCGTGTTGCTTTCCGGGTGGATGCGCACCGTACTGTTGAGGGTGAAACTGGCGCTGCCCGGCTGCAGGCTCAAGTGGCTATCGGTCAGCTGATAATCGCTAGGCTGCAGTTCAACATCATCCAGCGCCAGGGCCAGCAACTCCAACTGCTGACCATCCAGCACCAGCAGTGGCAAGTCGGCACCACGAACCGGGTTACGCCGCATGACCAATTGCGCGTGCACCAGCGTATGGTCCTCGTACAGCTCGAATGTCAGGTTGGTCTCGTCGATCAGGTACTCGGGGGCCTGATAGTCCTTGAGGTAGATCATTTTCGGCTGTTCGGTACGCATGGCTTGTGGCCTCTAGAGCTGATGCACGGCGAGTTGGTAGGCCGTGAATTTACGAATATTGATCACGCCAGTATCGAAGATCAGGTACTGGCCCTTGATCCCCTGCAGCGTGCCCTCGACGACAGGCGTTTTTTCCAGATCGAAGCTGGCCACTTTGGCGGGATACGCCAATACGGGGTAGGCAATGTCCACCACCGACAGCTCGCTGAGGGGCTGAATCGCCTGCAGGCCAAAGCGCTCTTGCAGGCTGGTGATTCCACCATGGCAGGCCTGAAGGATCTCCCCGGCCAGCTGCGCCAGATCCAGCGGCGCCGCCTCACCCTTGAGCATGGCGCGCCAGTTGGTGCGATCGGTGACCTGACTGCGCAGCACGTCTTCCACCAGCCCGGATTGCTGACGAGTCGCCACGCGCATGATTGGCAAAGCCTGAGTCGCGCCCTGATCAATCCAGCGCGTCGGCACCTGGGTTGCGCGCGTGATGCCGACCTTGGCACCAGAGGAATTGGCCAGATAGACCACATGGTCGGTCATGCAAAACTGCTCGCCCCAGGCCGGCTCCCGACAGGTACCCGCCGCATAGTGGCAGCGTTCCGGGCTCATGATGCAGGTGTCGCACTGCGCCAGCTTGCTGAAGCACGGATAGCAGTAGCCCTGACTGAAGCTCTTTTTAGTCTTGCGCCCGCAATGGCTGCAATGGATGGCGCCCAGATACTCCAGGCGCATGCCCTGCCCCAGCAACGCATTGAGGTCCAGATCCCGCTCACCCAGCCGCAAGCTGTACTGCACCGGCTGCTCCAGCCGGGTGCCCATCTTGCTCAGGGCACCGCGCCCAAGCTCAAGCATCAGTGCAGGGTGTCCGAGGTTTTGAACAGCAGATTGGGAATCGGCTCAGCATGGGATTCACACGCCTGCTCGCCCATGTAACCGGTGCGTTGGTCTTCCGGCAGGTTTTGCTGTTCCCAAGCGATCATCGCCTGCAGGGACAACTCTTTCTGCTCCTGGCTGAGCTTGCGGCCGTCGGGCCATTTGCCGATTTCCACTGCCAGTTTCAGGCTCTGGTAAATCTCCGGGGTGATGTTCTCGATCATTGCAACGAAGGACGACATGGCAGTCTCCAAAAACAAAGGCGCAGTTTAACCACGACGGCGCGCCAGCGCACCGCCCAACAAGCCCGCCAGGCAACCCGCGAGTAAGCCACCCACATGCGCGGCATTGGCAATCGAGCCCAACCCCAGGGCGGTAACCAACCCGGAGGCACACACCAGCAGCCAGACCAGCATCATCACCAGCACCCCAGGTGGCAGGTGATAGGCCGGCGTCGGCGCCAGGCGCTGGAAGATCCAGCAATAGCCCAGCAAGCCATACAGCACCCCCGACAAACCACCAAACAGCGACGGCCCACCGAACAGGTACTGCGCCGCGTTCGATAGCACGGCAAACAACAGAGTCAGCGCCAGCAACCAGCCTGCACCCTGACGCGCCTCAATGCGCCGGCCCAGTTCCCAATACCACAGGCTATTCATGGCCAGGTGGAGAATGCCGAAGTGAATCAGCATCGGCGTGAACAACCGCCACCACTGCCCCGCCGACAAACTGTCGGCGAGCGGAATAAACACCAGGTAATCGCCCTGCAGACGGAAGTCCGCAAAAGTCAGCCAATGCAATGTCGCAAGGCTCTCGCCCAACAACGTCACACCGGCCACCAACAGCGTTAACGACAGCACCAGCAGGGTCATTTTGCTGGTTGCCCACACCTCATTTAAGCGCCCCCGGCGGCGCACAGGCGCCAACGCTTGCAAACGCGGATCGCCCTCAGGGAAGCGCCTGTACAGTTCTCGCACATCGGCGGCCTGCGCTTCGCTAGGCACCCAGAGCACCTGTTCGCCAGCTTCTTCACTGACTCGATGGGGCACCTGCAAACGCTGCAGCACACCGACAAAACCGCTCAGATCAACATCCAGGGGTAAACGTAACGCGGCTATCGCCGTCATCGTGGAGCCTCCGGTCGCTCGACCTCGACCCAACAGAATTTTTGCGGATCCAGGCGGGTTTCCTGGTCCAGGCGGTAGGCCACCAACTTGCCAAACATCACCGCGCTGTAATCCAGGCACGCCAGGTTTGGGCGGATCGGCGCCGGCCGGCCGCGGCGCCAGTAATGGCCAACAAACAACAACGGCTGGTCCTCGCCATAGTGCAAAAGCTGGTCTTTTTGCTGGGCCGACAAGGGTGTGCGTGCCACGTGCTCGGGCAAAGCATCGGGCTGGAAAACAATATCGCCATAGGTGTGCGGTGCCTCGGCCCAGAACTTGGTGCGAAAATGCGCCCGGGTATAACCATCATCCCCGGTCAAAGTCAGACCATCGGGCAAACGCATATCGGTGCCGCAGAGCAGCCGACTACATGTACTCGCGGCAAAACTGCCGGGGTCGGCGGCGGCCTGAACAAAAGCCTGATCGATGCAGCCTTGCGGGTAATGCTGGCGTAACGCCGCAATCCGCGCCTCATCCCAGCAGGCGTGGACCATGCGAAAGCGCCCGGCATCGAGAAACAACGGCAGCTCATAAAACCAGGCGAGAAACTCGCGCAGCTCATCGGCATAGGCATCGAACTGCTGCAGGGTTTCCTGCAACTGCCGACCATGGCGTGCCGTATGCGGGCGTACATAACTGTTGCTGACATCAGTCCTCGGCGTATGCCAGCCCAGGGCGTTGAACTCGTGATTACCCATCAGGCAATAGGCTTGCCCAGCCTCGACCATGGCATGCACCAGATGCAGGGCCTCACGAATCCGCGGACCGCGATCAATGATGTCGCCGAGAAACAGCGCCATCCGCCGCGGGTGACGCCAGACCCCAGCACGCAAGCGATAGCCCAAGCTGTCGAGCAAGTGCTCCAGGCTATGGGCACAGCCATGCACGTCACCAATCAGGTCGTAGCCACGGTCCGTGTCGAGGTGCATTACTCGGCCCCGCCCAGCCGGCTCCCCCAGCCCAGTTTGGTCCGGCAAGCCTCATAGTAATTGTGATCCAGCGGGTGAATCAGGCAGAGCTTTTGCGGCTTTTTGCGGATGGTAATGGTGTCGCCCGGGGCGCAGGTGAAGTGGTTCTGACCGTCGCAAGAGACCAGCGGGTAGATCTGTAGGTCCTTGGACACCACCACTTTCAACTCGCTGTTGCCGTCCACCACAATCGGCCGACTGGACAAGGTGTGCGGGTACATGGGCACGATGACAATTGCATCCAGTTTCGGGTGCATGATCGGCCCGCCAGCCGACAGCGCATAAGCCGTCGACCCGGTAGGCGTGGCCACGATCAAGCCATCGGCCTTCTGACTGCAGACGAATTGACCGTCGATGTACAACTCGAACTCAATCATTCGCGTCGACTTGCCGGGGTGCAGCACCACGTCATTGAGGGCATCACGCTGACCAATCGACTCGTCGTGTCGACGCACCGACGCCTCAAGCAGAAAGCGGCTCTCGCTCAGGTAATGCCCTTCCAGCACCTCGGCGACCTTCACTTCCAGCTCATCGGGGCGGATGTCGGTGAGAAAACCGAGACTGCCGCGATTGATCCCCAAGACCGGCACTTTGTGCTGCGCCAGCACCCGCGCAGCGCCGAGCAAACTGCCGTCACCGCCAACCACAATCACCAGGTCGCAGATCTCACCCAGCAACTTGCGCGACGAGGTTTGCAGGCCATGGCCTGGCAACACTTCAGCGATGCTGTCTTCGAGGATCACGTGCAGCTGCCGGGCGAGCAGAAATTTCTTCAGCCGGCGAATCGTGTCGAGTACCTGGGCGCTGCCCAGACGGCCAATGATGCCGATGTTGCGAAACTGGTCCATGGAGCTCTCGACGACAGATGAATAGCGCCGATTATGGGCGAAAGCCGCCAGCGCCAGCAAACCAAAGCCCTATTTAGAGTGTCAGGGGGTATGCTCGGCGAATGAACCCATTCAGCCAGCTACACGAACTCCCCCGCCAGCTCCGCCATCCCGCGGTCCGCGATTTGGCCTGGACACTGCTGTCCGCGCCCTTGTTACAACACGCCGCCTGGCCGCAACGTCATCCGCTCAGCGCCAGCACCTGGGCCCAAACGCCAGGCCTGCTGGCCGACTGGCTGCGCCAGCAGGATCACGACAGCAGCGCACTCGAACAGTGGCTAGTCCGCACGCACCACCGTCGCCTGGGCCTGTATTACGAACAGCTATGGCAATTTGCCCTGCACGCAGCACCGGGAGTGGAGCTGCTAGCCGCCAACCTGGCGATCCGTGACGAAGGGCGCACCCTTGGTGAGCTGGACGTGGTGACCCGCGATGCTGAGGGCGACCATCACCTGGAGTTGGCGATCAAGCTCTACCTGGGACCTGCGCAAAGCGACGGTGAGGCCTGCGCCAACTGGTTAGGTCCAGGCCGCCATGACTGCCTGGGCCGCAAGCTCGACCACCTGCGCCTGCAGCAACTGCCGCTGTCGAGCAGCGCGCAGGCGCTGGCCGCGCTGAGTCACTGGCAAGCCCAGCAGGTTCAGGCCGAACTCTGGCTCGGCGGCTATCTGTTCTACCCCTGGCCCGGTCATTGCGACTCGCCACGCGGCGCCCATCCGCAACACTTGCGTGGTGTCTGGCTGACCCGCCAGGCGTGGCCGGCATTCACGCAACAACAAGGCGGACGCTGGCTACTGTTACCGCGCAGCGCCTGGCTGGCACCCGCGCGTGCCAGCCAAGCCGAGTGCTGGAGCCTGATTGAATTGAATCAGTGGCTGACCCAGCTCGAACCGCAGGCCGCGCCGGTACTACTGGCGCGCCTGGAGGTGGATGACAAAGGTGACTGGCAGGAGGTGCAGCGCTTGTTCCTGGTCGCCGACACCTGGTCGCAGGAGCCGGCAGCCGAGTTCGAATCAACCACCGACGCCTAACAGGCCGTTGAAAAACGTAGGCGAGGCAGGCAAGACAAGGCAAAAACGGCCGAAAAAGAGGAGTTTACGAGTTGTAAATGAGCATTTTGAGGCCGCTTTTAACGCAGTATTGCCAGCGCAGGTAGTTTTTCAACTGCCTGTTAAAGACTGCGCTCGGTACGACCGCCGGACCGAGCCAGGTAGCCCGAGCCGCTCTCGCACAGCAAGGCGTCACGCTGGATCGCCGGCAAGGCATCCAGCCCATCACGCAGCGCATAGGCCGAATACCCCAGCTGCGACAACAGAAACACCGCACTGGCGCTGCGCTTACCGCTGTCGCAATAGCACAGGTAGGTTTTGCCTTGATCCAGCAAACGGGTCTTCAGGCGCAGCAAGTGCAGCGGCATATTCAGCGCCTCCTGCGCATGCGCCCGCTCGTACTCTTGCAGCAGGCGTACATCGAGCCATTGCGCACCGGCGCTGAGCAGTCGCGTCGCCTCACCGAACGACACCTCGGCCACCACCGGTGCCTTGAGCAAGGCGAAAAAATCCTGGCGATCAAGACGCAGCACCACGCCATCTTCCAGCAACGTCACGCTGGCATTGCGGGGCTGATCCGCCAGCAGGGCCTCTTCGCCAAAACAAGCGCCCACCTCCAGCTCAGCCAGCACCTGATGGGCGCTGCCGGCACCACGGATCACTTCGGCACGGCCGCTCTTGAGGAAATAACAGCAATCGCCGACGTCCCCCTCGCGCAACACTGCGCTGCCAGCGGGCAATTCAACGCGCTGCAAACGCCCGAGCATGGCCCGCACATTGGACGGCGGCACCTTGGCAAACAACGGATTTTCCAGCAGACGAGCCACCCACTCGACATCCTCACCTCCCTGCTCCAACTCAAGCAGCAGGTCGTGATAAGCCGAGCGCCAGGTCAACAGCCGCGCTAGGGTTGCACTGTCGAGCACCAACAAACTGACATCGGTCAGCGCCCGCACCTCATGCAAACGCGGCAAGCTCGGCGACAACGGATGGCAACTGGCCTCGCTACCCGCGACCAGATGCTCTTGCCGTCCGGAGGCGGACACCAGCAACAGCTCACCCGAGAGCAGGTAATAGGTCAGGCGGGCCTGATCGCCCTCACGAAACAGCAGTTGCCCCGCCAGCAGATGCTGGGGTACCAACTGACTGCGCAGCTCGCGCCACTGTTGCTCGGACAACACATTGAGAGGTGTCAGGCTGCGCAGCTGTTCGGGGTTCAAGGGGTCACTCATGGCAATATCCAGTTCCGCCGCTGCACATTTGAATTAATTAACCTCAGCGCTACCCAGCTGATCAACATCCGCCTGGGTCGCACGTCGCCCTTGCAAGCCACCGGTATGTACAAACACAACACGGCTACCGCGGGCAAAGTAACCGGCCTCGGTCTGCTCCCGCAATGCCATCAGGGCTTATGCCGTATACAGCGGCTCCAGTGGGAGCGAGCCAGCTTGCTCTGCCTGTGCCATAAAGGCCAACAACCCGGCATCCATGCGCGCAAAGCCGCCCCGACACGCCTGCAGCAGATGGTAGCCCTGATCCGCCACTCCAGCTTCAGCCAACACCCTGGCAACCTGCTCTGCCGTACCGTGATCACCCGGCACCGCCAAGGCGGCAAACACCGGTTTGTCGCCGGCTTCGGCCAACACCAGGCCGGCTGCCGTAGTACCCGTGCCTGCTGCCAGCCACCAGGCATCGTAATCCGCCCAGCCAATGCTGTTTAACTGGGCCCGCACCAGCTGGCGTAGCGGCATACAACCACGAGCACCGAGCAGGCCACTGCCGCCCTCTCCAACCGCCAGCAGGTGCGGGTAATGCTGCTGCCACGCGGTCCAGAAGTCAGGTTTATTGCGCGCCCGATAGCCGCCATAACCGAGCCAGTGCAACTGCATGCCCCACGCCTGCAGATCGCGCACAGTCGGCGTGTCCTGGGGCTCGCCACGCAGCAAACCGACCACCGGGAAAGCAAAACGCTGGCCGGCCGCGGCCAGTGCATGCAGATGATTGGAGTGGGCACCGCCAAGACTGATCAGCCCCGCCGCCCCGGACTCTGCAGCCAAGGCCAGATAAGGCGCAAGTTTGAACCACTTGTTGCCACTGATAAGCGGGTCCATCAGGTCCAGACGCAGCACCGCCAGTTCAATTCCGGCGGCCTCAGCCCAATCGAGGGGCAACAGGTGCAGCGGTGCGTGCGGCTGCCAGTTGGGTAAATTCAGCGCCAAGACCTAGCCAACAGTACGCAGGCGACTGCTGTTCTTGTGCCGGGCACAGCAGTTGGAGTCACCCATCACGAACCGGCTGGCGGTATCGACACGGTCAATTGGCATGGCGCAGCGCTCGCCGCTTGGCAACTGCGCTTCGCAGGTTGGCGATTGGTAGTGGCTCAGCCACTGGCGATACTGCGCTTCGGAGACAAAACACTTGGCCGCAGCATAGGCCATGGGATTGTCCTGATAACGCGCCACATCCTGCAGCGGAATGGTTAGATGCCCGGCGCCCGGATGGTAGACCACAAACACCACGCCCAACTTGGATAGGCGCTCGAGGATCTGCTCGCCGCCCTGACTGGCAAACTCGTCACGCTCGCGCTTAAGCCGGATAATTTCCTGCTCTTGCTGCATGTCCAGCTCATTGCGATAAGCCAACTCGACATCACGGATGGCGACCTGCTCCTTGTATTCCACTACGGCGGCAGCCACTTTGGCCTGCAGTTCAGCCTCAAACTGGCCGCGGAGAATATCCGCCTCGCTACGAGCATGCTGCTCAAGCGCACGTAATTGCTGGGACAGTTCCTCGCGATTGGTTTGAAATCCGTTCACCTGCTCGGTCAACTGTGCCTTGAGGCTGGCATTCAACTCTTCCTGCTGACGCAATGCCTGCTCCAGCCCCTGCAACTGGGCCCGCAAGGATTGTGCAAGCTCATCACTGGCCAAACGGAATTTGGCCAGCTCGTCTTCATGTTGCTGGCTCATGCTGCTGATCCGCAGGCGTTGCTGCTTGATCAACTGGGCAGCCTTGAGACGCTGCTCCTGATCGGCCTTTTCGGCATTTTTGTCGGCCTGCTCCTGAGCGGGGTCAGGCGTGTACCAGCGCTCCTCTGAGGCCATCTGCAGGCGTTGCGGTTCTACCAGTTGCGGACTGTCATCCTCAACCAGCAAGCCCATGCCGTTGCGTTTAGCCGCATCACGCAGCAGCGCAAGGTCGTTATGGCCAGGCGACAGACTCGGATCCCAGAGGTGCATCTGATGCCAGGACACCGGACACTGACTGCGGCAGGCAAGTCGAATCGGCCCAGCGCCCAGGTCGGGTCCCCGACCAGCGTTATCGGCCAAATGCCGTAGGGGAATATTCCAACCCTTATCAGCTGCGCCACGCTCGTCAAAATCGAGGTAGAAAAACACCACTGCCCGCACCAGCAAGCGTGGATTGATTAATAGATAAGCCACGCGCATCTGCTGATCGGCGTACTCGGGCATGTTAACCACGCCGTCGAGCAAAGCCTCAAATTCGGCAAAGAGCATTTCTTTGCAGACGCCACGCTCATTGAAGAACATAACGGCTTCGACCATTTGCGGCTTTTTCTGCATGCTCATGAACGTTCCTCTAGCCGGCAAGGCGCTTGCCGCGTTGGCGAGCAGATACCTAACAGATGACAGCTATCCGCGCACTCGGGCGCTGGCACTGTGTTTTGGCCAGTTTAGGGGAAAATGCAAAGTGGGCAATGTGACTGGGTTGGCAGTCATCCTGCCAGCTGGCTCACGGGAGCCAGCAGCAGAACAAAACTGTGACGGGGTTGCACTGCGTCAGGCAGTTTTCGCCGCCAGCAGCGGCGCCAAACGGCGTCCCATCTCGTCGCCGAGGGCCTGCAAGCCGCTCATTGGACGAACCATGACTTCAAAATCGACAATTTTGCCATCCGCATCAAAGCGAATCAGGTCGATACCCTTGAGTTCACGCCCGGCCACCTGAGCGCTGAATTCCAGCACCACATTGAGGCCATCTTCGCTGACCAATTCACGGTGGTAGGTAAAACCCTCAAACACCTTGACCACCGTCTTGAGGATCAGGCCGACCACGGGAGCCCCCGGATACGGCGTATGCGCCATCGGCGAGCGGAACACCGCTTGCTCATGCAGCAACTCAGGCAGAGCCTGTAGATCATTGCTGGCAATCATCTGATGCCAGCGCTGCAATGTGGCGGCAGCTGCCGGCTGAAGTTGGGCATTAGTGGACATAGGCGACTCCTTATTGTTCTAGACCCCATAGCAAACGCCCCGCACTAGGCGGGGCGTTTGCTCGATCAGAGTTCGGCCGCGAGGCGCGAGCCTTGGTTGATGGCACGCTTGGCATCCAGCTCGGCGGCCACGTCGGCGCCACCAATTAGATGCACGCTTTGCCCTGCAGCCACCAGGCCATCCTGCAACTCACGCAGGGGGTCCTGACCGGCACAGATGATCACCGTATCCACCGGCAGCACCTGCGGCTCGCCATCGGCAATGCGGATATGCAAACCGGCCTCGTCAATCTTCAAGTACTCAACGCTGTTGAGCATTTGCACGTTCTTGTTCTTCAAGCCTGCACGGTGAATCCAACCGGTGGTTTTACCCAGACCGTCGCCCACCTTGGACTTTTTGCGCTGCAGCAGGAACACCTTGCGTGCCGCCGGATGGGGCTGCGCCTGTACGCCTGCAACACCGCCGCGAGCATCCAACTGAGCATCGATACCCCACTCTTTCCAGAACGCTTCACGGCTGAGGCTGGTGGCTTCGCCCTGGTGAGTGATGAACTCGGAAACGTCAAAACCAATGCCGCCCGCGCCAATCACGGCAACCGTCTGACCGACCGGCTTACGCTGCAGGATAGCGTCCAGGTAGTTGATGACCTTCGGACTTTCAACACCTGGAATCTCCGGCGTGCGCGGAGCGATACCAGTCGCCAGGATGATTTCATCGAAACCGCCAGCAACCAGATCCTCGACACTGACACGGGTGTTCAGACGCAGATCAACGCCGGTGGTTTCCAGCTTGCGCTTGAAGTAACGCAGGGTTTCAAAGAACTCTTCCTTGCCCGGCACTTGCTTGGCCACGTTGAACTGGCCGCCGATCTCGCTGGACGAATCGAACAGGATCACGCTGTGGCCACGCTCGGCCGCCACAGTGGCCGCCGACAGACCTGCTGGGCCAGCACCGACCACCGCGACTTTCTTCACCTGGGTGGTGGCGATGTAGTTCAGTTCGGTCTCGTGGCAGGCACGCGGATTGACCAGGCAGCTGGTCAGCTTGCCGCCAAAGGTGTGGTCCAAGCAGGCCTGGTTACAGCCGATGCAGGTGTTAATTTCATCGGCACGGCCTTCAGCCGCCTTGTTGACGAACTCTGGGTCAGCGAGGAACGGACGCGCCATGGAGACCATGTCAGCGTCACCTTCGGCCAGCACCTGTTCGGCGATTTCCGGTGTGTTAATGCGGTTGGTGGTGATCAGCGGAATCTTCACCTCGCCACGCAGCTTAGCAGTGACCTTGGTGAATGCCGCACGCGGCACCTTAGTGGCGATAGTCGGGATGCGTGCTTCGTGCCAGCCGATGCCGGTGTTGATGATGGTCGCGCCGGCCGCTTCAATGGCTTTGGCCAATTGCACGATTTCTGCCCAGTCGCTGCCACCTTCCACCAGATCAAGCATCGACAAGCGATAGATAATGATGAAGTTCGGGCCTACGGCTTCACGCACACGGCGGACAATCTCAACCGGTAGGCGCATACGATTCTCGTAGCTGCCGCCCCAGCGATCGGTACGGTGATTGGTGTGGGCGGCGAGAAACTGGTTAATGAAATAACCTTCCGAGCCCATGATCTCGACGCCGTCGTACTCGGCCTGCTGCGCCAGGCTGGAGCAGGTGACGAAATCCTGAATTTGCTTCTCGATACCCTCTTCGTCCAGCTCATGGGGTTTGAACGGGTTGATCGGCGCCTGAATAGCACTAGGTGCGACCGACTTAGGGCTGTAGGCATAACGCCCGGCGTGCAGGATCTGCATACAAATCTTGCCATCGGCTTCGTGTACCGCACGGGTCACGATCTTATGCTTTTCAGCCTCTTCAACCGTGCTCAACTTGGCGGCACCGGAATACACGCCACCTTCTACGTTCGGGCCAATACCGCCCGTCACCATCAGGCCCACCCCACCGCGGGCGCGCTCGGCAAAGTAAGCGGCCATGCGCTCGAAACCACCCGGTTTCTCTTCCAGCCCGGTGTGCATGGAGCCCATCAGGGTGCGGTTACGCAAGGTGGTAAAACCCAGATCCAGCGGAGCTAGAAGGTGCGGGTAGTGAGCAGCGGTCATAGAAACTCCACAACAGGCAGTGTATTCACGGAATGTTGTCGCCCTAAGACTGGGCGGCAATCGGTTATGTGCTGACAATAAAGAGCGCAGCCATGGCCCTCAATGATCATAAATTACAACTTAATGATCAAATCAAACAGCAGCGCTTGGCATTACACCCCCATCGCCCTAACCTAAGCACAACTGAAATCAGTCGTCATTGAACCCAACTGATCGGTGCGGGCTCTCTGATCACGGGTACTGACAGCGCAGCGATCCATGCGCAGCAGCAAGCGCCCACCCAATACCCGCAACCGGCCCCATCCCTGACAACCATGAATAACGTCCGCGTGCGCCTTGGCGCCCTTTC
>NKIE01000783.1 GCA_002256055.1 Pseudomonas sp. PGPPP3
TTTCCTCGGGCTAAAATAAATCCAGCTGCGCCGCCGGCCGCGGCTCGCGCTCGCACGGCCATAGCGGTGGCGCGACCACCGCCGGCGCAAGCGCGTGCAGTTTCGCTTGAAACATCCTACCCAAGGCCGGCGCCCCGGCTTCGTCGGGATGGTGCACAAAGAAATGCGGCGTGCGCCCCTCCGCGATCCACCGCGCACAAACCTCCGCCCACTGCGTGATCGCCGCCTCATTCTTCGCGATCTCGATGTCGCCCACGAAGCGCACAAACGGCCGCGCCCCGACCGCCGTGAAACGCACGGGCACCCGCGGTTTTTTACGCTGCGCCTCCAGCGTCGCGGCATCGTTCGCGACCGACTTGAACAACACCCGCGTGTCGAAGTTCACGCGGTCCATCCCCAACTCTCCGAGCATCGCGTCGAACGCCGCTTCCTTCGCCGCCCCGTCGAAGAAATCCGTATGCCGCACCTCAACCGCATAGGAAAACTCCCTTGGCAGTCCCGCCAAATAAGTCCGCAGGGTCTCCATTCGGTTTGCACCGAAACGATCATGCAATTGCAGGAAAAACGGCCCGCACCGCTCCGCCAGCGGCGCCAACCGCTCGAAAAACTGCCGCGTCTCGGCCTCCGCGCCGACGAGTTGCCGCTCGTGCGAAATCTCCTTGGGGAATTTGAAACAGAACCGGAAATGCGCCGGCGCCTCCTCCGCCCAGCGCGCCACGAGATCCGTCGGCGGCAGCGCATAGAACGTCGTGTTGCCCTCCACGGCATGGAAGACGCCCGCATATTGCGGCAAAAATTCATCCCGCTGCGCCGCCTGGGTGAAAAAGATCCCGCGCCACGGCGCATGGGCCCAGCCCTGACAACCAAGATAAAACGCCGATTTCATCACGCCTCGCTTCCGCCGATCCGCACCCGCAACGCC
>NKIE01000021.1 GCA_002256055.1 Pseudomonas sp. PGPPP3
GGCATCGAGATTCCCGGCTACTACAACCTGCCCGACCGCGCCCAACGCCTCGACCAACGCTTGGCCGATGACCGCGTGAAATGGAACCTGGACAACAGCAAGGCACTACAACTGGATAACGGCAGTGGCTACGGCCCACGCCTGCTGAAATCCCTGCTGCCGCTGTTGCAAACCGATATCAGCGCCGAGGAGCAGGTGCTGCTCAAGCAGCTAGCCAACTGGAATGGCGACCACACCCTGAACGGCGTAGCCCCTACTCTGTTCAACCAACTGGTCTACCAATTGGCCGACGCGGCCATGCGCGATGAACTGGGTGACAGCTTCTTCGACAACCTGCTGGCCACTCGCGTGCTGGATGTGGCCCTGCCGCGCCTAGCCGCCGATGCCAATTCGCCGTGGTGGGACAACCGCAACACGCCAGCCAAGGAAGCCCGCGCGAGCATCGTCAAGGCCGCCTGGCAGGCCAGCCTGGCGCACCTGCGCAGCACGGCCGGCAACGACCCGGCCAAGTGGCAATGGAGCACGCTACACACCCTGACCCACGAGCATCCGCTGGGCAAACAGAAGCCGCTGGACAAGCTCTTCAACGTCGGCGCCTTTGCCGCGCCAGGCGGCCATGAAACGCCCAACAACCTGTCGCACCGGGTCGGTCCGGCGCCTTGGTCAGTCGTCTACGGCCCATCCACTCGCCGGCTGATCGACTTTGCCCAGCCGACCCAAGCACTGGGCATCAACCCGGTCGGTCAGAGCGGCGTGCTGTTCGATGCTCACTACCGAGATCAGGCCAAGGCCTATATCCGCGGCGAGTATGTGCCGCAGCACTTCAGCGCCGAGGATGTGGCCGCCAATACCCGCCATACCCTGACCCTCAACCCAGGATCGGCGCACTGAGCCGCGCGTAAACGACAGGCAGAAAAAACCCGCTAAATAGCGGGTTTTTTATTCAGCGGCGCACACTCAGGCCAGCGATTCCACATCGCGGATCAGCACGCAGTGCCGGCCGCTGTCGTCTTCGTGGTAGTCGTGCACATAGAACATCACCACTTCGCCCTTACCGGGCATGGTAGCCACGTAGTCGCCCACTTCCGGCATGAAGAAGTCGTCCGAGGCCGGCTTGGCTTCGCACTCGATATAGGCCATCTCGAACAGCTCCGGGTCGCTGTCGCAGAAGAACTCGGCACGCTCGGCCTCGCTCCACTCGGCGGGCACCTGGAACAGGCCGGTGAACAGAATCCGGGCGTCGCCCAGGTCGAGTTCCTCGGCATCATCACTCTCGTCCTCGTCATCGGGACGATACAGCGTGCAGTCCTGAGCCTCGGCGTGACGCAAGATGGCCAGGCGCGAGGCCAGGCGTTTTTGCGGATCGAGGTCATCGGCCAAGCACATCTGCACCCAGACGGCGTCGGTACTGTGTTCCTGATTCTTGTCCTTCACGTGCTTCTCCACTGCTGGGGTTCTGCGAAACGGGATACCAGACAACCCATTGACTGGCTCAGACGCTTCTCACGCCAGCCAGTCCGACACCCAGGCCACCGGCTTCAATGCAGCGCGGATTAACCGCGACCAGGCATGGGCTAACCCTACCACTGGCGCACAAAAAAGGGCCACCGCAGTGACCCTTTTTCGTCAGCCCCGACGCACTTATGTGCGCGCCGGTACTTACCAGGTTTAGGCCGAGGCAGCCCCGGTGGTTTCATCCATGGCTTGCTGGATCGAACGCTTGCGACGCTCTTCGGCCTTGGCCGAGAAGTACCAGGCGAAGAAGGTGAACAACGACACCGACAGCAGAATCAAGCTGGCAACGGCGTTGATCTCCGGCTTCACGCCCAGACGTACGGCAGAGAACACTTCCATCGGCAGGGTGGTAGAGCCAGGACCGGAAACGAAGCTGGCCAGTACCAAGTCATCCAGCGACAAGGCAAAGGACATCATGCCGCCGGCCGCCAGTGACGGCGCGATCATCGGGATGGTGATCAACATGAACACCTTCCACGGCCGTGCACCGAGGTCCATGGCCGCCTCTTCGATCGACAGGTCCAGCTCTCGCAGACGCGACGACACCACCACGGCCACGTAGGAGGCACAGAAGCTGGTGTGGGCGATCCAGATGGTCAGGATGCCGCGTTCCGCCGGCCAACCGATCATCTGCGCCATGGCCACGAACAGCAGCAACAGCGACAGACCGGTGATCACCTCGGGCATTACCAACGGTGCGGTGACCATGCCACCGAACAGGGTACGACCCTTGAAGCGCGGAATGCGGGTCAACACGAAGGCCGCCAGAGTGCCGAGGATCACCGAGGAAATTGCCGTGTACACGGCAATTTCCAGGGAGCGCAGCACCGAGCCGATCAGTTGGGTGTTGTCCAGCAGGCCGAAATACCACTTCATCGACCAACCGCCCCAAACCGTCACCAGCTTGGAGGCGTTGAACGAGTAGATGACCAAGATGACCATCGGCAAGTAGATAAACAGCAGGCCGGCTACCAACATGAAGTTGGAGAACTTGAAGCGCTTCATACCTTGCCCTCCAGTTCTTTGGCTTGGTTACGGTTGAACAGAATAATCGGCACGATCAGGATCGCCAGCATCACTACCGCCAGGGCAGAGGCTACCGGCCAGTCGCGGTTATTGAAGAACTCTTGCCACAGCACCTTACCGATCATCAGGGTCTCAGGGCCGCCGAGCATTTCCGGAATCACGAACTCACCGACGACCGGAATGAACACCAACATGCAGCCCGCGATGATGCCGTTCTTGGACAGCGGTACGGTGATTTTCCAGAAGCTGGTGATGCTGCGCGCGCCGAGGTCGGCCGCCGCTTCCAGCAGGCTGAGGTCATGCTTGACCAGGTTGGCGTAGAGCGGCAGAACCATAAACGGCAGGTACGAGTACACGATACCGATATACACCGCGAGGTTGGTGTTGAGGATCACCAGCGGCTCATCGATCAGGCCCATGCCCATCAGGGCACTGTTGAGCAGACCGTTGTTGCTGAGGATACCCATCCAGGCGTACACGCGAATCAGGATCGCCGTCCAGGTCGGCATCATGATCAGCAGCACGAACACCGTCTGCATTTCCTTGCTGGCACGCGCAATGGCATAGGCCATCGGATAGCCGATCAGCAGGCACAGCAAGGTGCTGACGAACGCCATCTTCAGCGAGCCGAGATAGGCGGCGACATACAACTCGTCGCCCACCAGCATCATGTAGTTACCCAGGTTCAGCAGAATTTGCAGCTGCTGGTCCACATAGCTGTAGATTTCGGTGTACGGCGGGATGGCCACGTCGGCTTCGGCAAAGCTGATCTTCAGCACGATGGCAAAAGGCAGCACGAAGAACATGAACAACCACAGAAAAGGCACGCCAATCACGACGTGCCGGCCTTTCGGCATGAGGAGTCGCTGTTTGAGTTTCATGCACGCAGTACCACGCCGCTGTCGTCTTCCCAGCAGACGAACACGCTATCGCCCCAAGTCGGACGTGCACCGCGACGCTCTGCGTTGGCTACAAAGGACTGCACCACCATACCGCTCGGCAACTCGACGTAGAACACCGAGTGACCACCCAGATAAGCGATGTCATGCACCTTGCCCACTGACCAGTTGTGATCGGTGGTTGGCTGCTCGGTGGTCACGATGAGCTTTTCAGGACGCAGAGCATAGGTAATACGCTTGTCCTGCGCCGACGTGGTGACACCGTGGCCAACGTAAATATTGCGATCCAATTGCGGGCAGGAAATCACGGCGTGATCTTCCTCGTCCTCAACCACCTCACCGTCGAACAGGTTGACGCTGCCGATGAACTCACAAACCTGGCGGCTGATTGGCGTTTCGTAGATATCCACTGGGCTGCCGATCTGCTCGATGCAGCCCAAGTGCATGATGGCGATGCGCTCGGCCATGGTCATGGCCTCTTCCTGGTCGTGGGTCACCATCACGCAGGTCACACCAACGCGCTCGATGATTTCCACCAACTCCAGTTGCATCTGCGAACGCAGCTTTTTGTCCAGCGCGCCCATCGGCTCGTCGAGCAGCAGCAGTTTCGGGCTTTTGGCCAAGGAGCGAGCCAGGGCCACACGCTGACGCTGACCACCAGAGAGCTGGTGCGGCTTGCGCTTGGCGTACTGGGTCATGTGCACCAGTTTGAGCATTTCGGCCACACGGGCCTCGATCTGCTCCTTGGGCATGCTGTCTTGCTTGAGACCGAAGGCAATGTTGTCAGCCACGCTCATGTGCGGGAACAGCGCATAGGACTGGAACATCATGTTGATCGGCCGCTCGTAGGGCGGCATATCCGTGATGTCGACGCCGTCGAGCAAAATCCGTCCTTCAGTCGGACGCTCAAAGCCCGCCAGCATTCGCAGCAAGGTGGATTTGCCAGAGCCAGAACCGCCGAGCAGGGCGAAAATTTCGCCCTTGTTAATGGTCAAGGACACATCGTCCACGGCCAAGGTCTCGTCGAATTTCTTGCTGACCCGGTCAATTTTTACCAGCACCTGCTTCTGCGGTTTCTGGTCGCCGGTAAGGGCTTTTTTATGAGCACCGGAGGTTATTGCCATTTACCACAACTCCCAACACATTGAGGCCCGACCCGTTTGGCCGGGCTTTGGAAAATCATTTACCCGTCTTGATCTTGGTCCAGCTACGCGTCATCGCCCGCTGAATTTTGACCGGCAGTTCGCTGGACACGTAGAGGTTGTCCATCACCGCTTTCGCTGGGTAGATCGACGGATTGTTCACCACTTCAGGGGGCATCACGCTGACTGCCGCCAGGTTCGGATTGGCGTAGCCCACATACTCGCTGACCTTGGCGATGACCGCCGGCTCCAGCAAGTAGTTGATAAAGGCGTGGGCTTCCTTGACGTTGCTGGCATCGGCAGGGATGGCGAGCATGTCAAACCACAGGTTGGCGCCTTCTTTAGGGATCGCGTAATTGATGGTGATGCCCTTGCCTGCTTCCTCTGCACGGTCCGCCGCCTGGAGAGCGTCGCCGGAATAGGCGAAGGCTACGCAGATGTCGCCATTGGCCAGGTCCGAGATGTACTTGGACGAATGGAAATAGGTCACATAGGGGCGCACAGCCATCAGCTTAGCGGTGGCTTTCTCATAATCGCCAGGGTTGATGCTGCGCGGATTAAGGCCCATGTACTTGAGCACGGCCGGGTACATTTCATCCGGCGAGTCCATAAAGGCGACGCCGCAGCTGTGCAGCTTCTTGAGGTTCTCTGGCTCAAACATCATCGCCCAAGAGTCGATATGGTCGACACCAAGCACCGCCTTGACCTTCTCGACGTTGTAGGCGATGCCGTTGGTGCCCCACAGGTATGGCACGGAATACTGGTTACCTGGATCGTTGACATCCAGTTGCTTGAGCAACTCGGGATCGACGTTCTTCAGGTTTGGCAGCAGGCTCTTGTCGAGCTTCTGGAACGCGCCCGCACGGATCTGCTTGCCAAGAAAATGGTTGGTCGGCACCACAATGTCGTAACCCGAACGGCCCGCCAGCAGCTTGCCTTCCAGGGTCTCGTTGGAGTCGAACACGTCGTAGCCTGGCTTGATCCCGGTGGCCTTCTGGAAGTCCGCCAGGGTGGTCTCGCCGATATAGTCCGTCCAGTTGTACACATGCACCACAGGCTCTGCCTGGGCGATGCCGATCAGGCCAAAGGTCGCCACGGCGCCCGCTAGGGTCTTACGCAAAAAATTATTCATAGGTAGTCCTCTTATTATGGAGTTGAGCTGTTGTAAGCAGCATCAGGACTAAGCCTTTGTTGAATGGGTTAGCGCATTGCCACCTAAGCCATTCGACAATTGCTCGTTCCCGCACGGACGACGACGTGAGTCGCCGCCCGTGATGGGTGTTACTTACCGGATTTGATCTTGGTCCAGCTGCGGGTCATGGTGCGCTGCACCTTGGCCGGCAGGTCGGAGAACGCATAGAGCTTGCTCATGGTTTCGCCGGTTGGGTAGATACCTGGGTCGTTACGGATGGCTTCATCCACCAGCGGAGTGGCCGCAGCGTTGCCGTTAGGGAACTGCACTTCGTTGGTGATCTCTGCCATCACTTCCGGCTTGAGCAGGAAGTTCATGAAGGCGTAGGCGGCGTCGACGTTTTCCGCGTCAGCGGGCATGGCGACCATGTCGAAGAAGGTGCCGGCACCCTCTTTCGGAATGTTGTAGCCAACCTTCACGCCGCTCTTGGCTTCTTCAGCACGGGACTTGGACTGCTGGATGTCACCCGAGTAACCGACAGCGACACACAGGTTGCCGTTGGCCAGGTCGGAGATGTACTTGGAGGAGTGAAAGTAGGCCACGTTCGGACGAATCTTGAGGAACAGATCTTCGGCTTCTTTCAGCTCTTTCGGGTTCTGGCTGTCGGTTTTGTAGCCCAGGTAATGCAGGGCAATCGGCAGAATCTCAGTCGGCGAATCGAGGAAGGCCACGCCGCAGGACTTCAGCTTCTCGATGTTTTCCGGCTTGAACAGCAGGTCCCAGGAGTTGACCGGGGCATTGTCGCCCAGTACGGCCTTGACCTTATCAACGTTGTAGCCAATGCCAATCGAACCCCACATGTAGGGGAAGGCGTACTGGTTACCCGGATCGCTGACTTCCAGAGTCTTCAGCAGGTTGCTGTCGAGGTTCTTCCAGTTCGGTAGTTTGGCGCGGTCCAGGGGCTGGTAGACCTTGGCCTTGATCTGCTTGGCGAGGAAGTTGTTCGACGGCACCACGATGTCATAACCGGACTTGCCCGCCAGCAGTTTGGCTTCCAGGGTCTCGTTGCTGTCGAAAACGTCGTACACCACCTTGATGCCCGACTCTTTCTCAAACTGGGCCACAGTACCTGGCGCGATGTAGTCAGACCAGTTGTACACGTGCAGGACTTTTTCTTCCGCCTGAGCGGTACCGGTGATGACCCCGAACAGGGACAACGCGAGAAGGGACTTGCCGAACTTATTCATGCATACAGCTCCTGTTGTTGAAATATGCGCCAGGCCCCAGCGGCCTGTTGCGTTCCAGTCTAGTCAACCTGCCAGAGCGATCTTGCTGCTCTGGCCCAGGTATTCCACACGCAATCATCCCCGATCGCGAGGTGCCCGTGCACCGTTATCAGTGACCCAAAACCGCCTCGGCGGTGAGGTCCAGGCACAGTCGCGCCTTGGTTACCAACTCGTCGATCTCGGCCTTGCTGATCACCAGCGGTGGCGCAATGATCATGGTGTCGCCCACGGCGCGCATGATTAGACCGTTGTTGAAACAGTGACCGCGGCAGATCATGCCAGCGCCCTTGCCTTCATAACGGGCGCGAGTGGCCTTGTCCTTGACCAGCTCAATGGCGCCGAGCATACCAACGCCGCGCACTTCACCCACCAGCGGATGGTCGAGCAGTTCGCGCAGGCGCTTCTGCAGGTACGGCGAGGTTTCTTCGCGCACGGTTTCGATGATCTTCTCGTCGCGCAGGATGCGGATGTTTTCCAGCGCTACGGCCGCCGCCACCGGGTGCCCGGAGTAAGTGAAGCCGTGGTTGAAGTCACCGGCGGTTTTGATCACGTCGAACACCTTGTCGCTGACGATCAGACCACCCATCGGGATGTAGCCCGAGGTCAGGCCCTTGGCGATGGTCATCAGGTCTGGCTTGTTGCCGTAGAAGTCGCTACCGAACCACTCGCCGGTGCGACCGAAGCCACAGATCACTTCGTCGGCAACAAACAGGATGTCGTACTTGGCGAGGATCTCGCGGATCTTCGGCCAGTAGGTTTCCGGCGGCACAATCACGCCGCCCGCGCCCTGGATCGGCTCGGCGATAAAGGCCGCCACCTTGTCAACGCCGACTTCGAGAATCTTCGCTTCCAGCTGCTCGGCAGCCCAGATACCAAACTCGTCCGGGGTCATGTCGCCGCCCTCGCCGAACCAGTAAGGCTGCGGAATGTGCACGATGCCCGGCAAGGTGCCGCTCTGCTCGTGCATGCCGGCCATGCCACCCAACGCAGCGCCGGCCACGGTGGAGCCGTGGTAACCGTTGATGCGGCTGATGATGACCTTTTTCTCCGGCTGGCCCTTGCTCGCCCAGTAATGACGGACCATGCGCAGCATGGTGTCGTTACCTTCCGAACCCGAACCGGTGAAGAACACGTGGTTCATGCCTTCCGGGGCGAGCTCGGAAATAGTCTTGGCCAACTCCAATACCGGCGGATGCGCGGTCATGAAGAAGGTGTTGTAGAAGGGCAGCTCTTTCATCTGCTTGCTGGCGGCATCCGCCAGCTCATCACGACCGTAACCGATGGCGGCGCACCAGAGGCCCGCCATGCCATCGAGAATCTTGTTGCCCTCGCTGTCCCACACATACACGCCGTCACCCTTGACGATGATGCGTGGCCCGGTGTCGCTCAGCTGCTGGTAGTCGCTGAACGGTGCCAGGTGATGGTCGCGGCTCATGGCCTGCCATACGAGGGTTTGCGGATTAGTCGCTTGCTTTGTCATATCTCAACCTATTGCTTTGAACAGGTGCCGCACATGGGGCGCGGCACCTTTGATCATCAGACCGCGTAGAGCAGGAACTCGCGTTCCCAGGAGCTGATTACTCGTTTGAAGTTTTCATGCTCGGCACGCTTCACCGCTACATAGCCGGTGATGAAGTTGGCGCCGAGGTAGTTCTCCAGGTTTTTACAGTTTTCCATGCGTTCCAGAGCATCCTCGATGGTCAGCGGCAGACGCAGGTTGCGGCGCTCGTAACCACGGCCTTTCACTGGCGCGCTTGGGGAGATTTTTTCCACCATGCCGATATAACCGCACAGCAAGCTGGCGGCAATGGCCAGATACGGGTTGGCATCAGCGCCCGGCAGGCGGTTTTCAACGCGGCGGCTTTGCGGGCCGGCATCCGGTACGCGCAGGCCGACGGTGCGGTTTTCTTCGCCCCACTCGACGTTCACGGGCGCCGAGGTATCGGGCAGGAAGCGGCGGAACGAGTTGACGTTCGGCGCGAACAGCGGCAACAACTCAGGGATGTACTTCTGCAGACCGCCAATGTGGTGCAGGAACAAGTCATTCATGCTGCCATCAGCATTGGAGAAGATGTTCTTGCCGGTCTTGGTGTCGATAATGCTCTGGTGCAGGTGCATGGCACTGCCCGGCTGGCCAGTCATCGGCTTGGCCATAAAGGTCGCGCCGACGTTATGTTTCAGCGCAGCCTCACGCATGGTGCGCTTGAAGATCAGCACCTGGTCGGCCAACGACAGGGCGTCACCGTGACGGAAGTTGATTTCCATCTGCGCGGTGCCGTCTTCGTGAATCAGGGTGTCGAGGTCGAGATCCTGCAGTTCGCACCAGTCGTAGACGTCTTCGAACAGCGGGTCAAACTCGTTGGCGGCTTCGATGGAAAACGACTGTTTGCCGGTTTCCGCACGGCCGGAACGACCAATCGGCGCCTCCAGCGGGAAGTCCGGGTCTTCGCAGCGCTTGGTCAGGTAGAACTCCATTTCCGGGGCGACAATTGGCTGCCAGCCTTTATCGGAATAGAGCTTCAACACCTTCTTAAGGATGTTACGTGGCGACAACTCGATCGGGTTGCCTTGCTTGTCGTACGTGTCGTGGATCACCTGGGCAGTGGGCTCGATGGCCCAAGGCACGAGGAACACGGCATTTTCGTCCGGGCGGCAAACCATGTCGATGTCGGCAGGGTCCAGCAGGTCGTAATAAATGTCGTCTTCCACGTAGTCGCCGGTAACAGTTTGCAGCAGCACACTCTCGGGAAGGCGCATACCCTTCTCGGCAATGAACTTGTTGGTCGGCGAAATCTTGCCGCGGGCGATGCCGGTCAAGTCGCTGATCATGCATTCTACTTCGGTGATCTTGTGTTCTTTGAGCCAGCTCGTGAGCTGGTCGATCTTGGTAGTCATACAGACCTCAGGGGGTGGGGTTAGAAACTTAGCTTTGATAGCTAAGCTCAACGTTAACTCAGCTGCTTGCGCCAGATTCCAGTGCAGGGCAAAAAGCAGACGAGGTGTAGCAAATCAGTTTTTGTGTCGACAGAAAACCACGGCAAACGCCTTTTAAGGCTACGCCAGTGGTAATTGCATCTTTAATAAAGGGTAAGGTAGTAAGCAGATGGCGATGCCGGCGAATGTGCGGCAATGCGCTCGCCAAGGTCGCCAGGCCAACGGCCAGAGACTCGGTACGCAGGCGCTCAAAAGCGGCAGCGCACGATGTGTTTAGACCACTGCGCATGTTGCAGAGAGTCACGCCAATCAACGGCAGGCGAGGCATGGGGCACCCGATTTATTGGTGTTATGGGTTGCGACCGAGATTAGCCTTGTTCGATTTTTTACACAATAGGCCTGTAAAAAATCGAACACAGGCACGAGAACAGCAACCTGAAGAGCCCCAACAACAGGGTACGAATGCCCTGAAAAGCCCCAAAATTGGCCAGCGAGCCCCTTTTTAGGGCACAATAGGACCGCGCTTGACAGAGGTAGGGGTTTAAGATTGACTCGACCTGTGCCATTTGCATGATTGATATTTTTAACAAGAAAGGTGTTGCATCATGTCGGTTCCCCCGCATGCCGTTCAGCTCAATGAAGCGAACGATTTTTTAAAGAAACATCCCGAGGTTCAGTTCGTCGACCTCCTGATTGCCGATATGAACGGTGTAGTCCGTGGCAAGCGCATTGAACGCGCCAGCCTGCACAAGGTTTACCAGCGCGGCATCAACTTGCCCGCCTCTCTATTCGCCCTCGACATTAATGGCTCTACAGTAGAAAGCACCGGCCTAGGCTTGGACATCGGCGACTCTGACCGCGTGTGCTACCCGATCCCGAACACCCTCAGCAATGAGCCATGGCAGAAACGCCCTACCGCTCAACTGCTAATGACCATGCACGAAATGGAAGGCGAAGCCTTCTTTGCCGACCCTCGCGCTGTCCTGCAGAAGGTCGTGGACAAGTTTAGCGCCCTGGGTTTGACCATCTGCGCTGCATTCGAGCTTGAGTTCTACCTGATTGATCAGGCCAACGTGAACGGCCGCCCACAGCCGCCACTGTCGCCACTGTCCGGCAAGCGCCCGCAATCCACCCAGGTCTACATGATCGATGACCTGGATGAGTACGCCGAATGCCTGCAAGACATTCTTGAAGGTGCCAAAGAGCAAGGTATTCCGGCCGACGCCGTGGTCAAGGAAAGTGCCCCGGCACAGTTCGAGATCAACCTGCATCACGTCGCCGACCCGATGAAGGCCTGCGACTACGCGCTGCTGCTCAAGCGCCTGGTGAAAAACATCGCCTACGACCATGAAATGGACACCACCTTCATGGCCAAACCGTACCCCAATCAGGCGGGTAACGGACTGCATGTTCACATCTCAATCCTCGACAAAGATGGCAACAACATCTTCAAGAGCGAAGACCCGGCCACTAACGATTTCCTGCGCCACGCAATTGGCGGGATCATCGAAACCATGCCGGCATCGATGGCGTTCCTCTGCCCGAACGTTAACTCCTACCGCCGCTTCGGCGAGAAGTTCTTCGTGCCGACCTCGCCGACCTGGGGCATCGATAACCGCACCGTAGCCCTGCGCGTACCGAACGACTCAGCCGACGCCGTGCGCATCGAACACCGCGTTGCCGGTGCCGATGCTAACCCGTACCTGGTCATGGCCTCGGTACTGGCTGGTATTCACCATGGCCTGACCAACAAGGTCGAGCCTGGCGAGCCCGTGGAAGGCAACGCCTACGAGCAGACCGAAGCCAGCCTGCCGAACAACCTGCGTGATGCGCTGCGCGAGTTGGACGACAACGAAGTAATGGGCCGCTACATCGATCCGAAGTACATCGATGTGTTCGTCGCCTGTAAGGAAAGCGAGCTGGCAGAGTTCGAATATTCGATCTCCGACCTTGAGTACAACTGGTACCTGCACACCGTTTAAGCGCAACACCCCACGCCGGCATTTATGCCGGCGTTGTTTTATCTGCGTAACACCCAGCTGCTTGCATGCCTGCGCGCCATGGCCACCGGGACTCATGGCTCACGCCTGGCGTTTGTAGCCCCCGTGACCGCCACTGCCATGCATTGCTACCCCTGGAGATTGTCATGCTGCGTATTCTTGCCCCGTTAACACTGACCCTGGCACCACTGCTGGCCAGCGCCGGGGACGTGCTCACCATGTACAACTGGAACGATTACATCGCTCCTCAGGTGCTAGTGAATTTCGAGCGCGAGACCGGCATCCGGGTGGACTATCACACCTTCAGTACCGTGGATGAGCTGCAGCAGGCCATCGACAGTGGCAAGCCCATGGACATTGCCGTTCCCTCCTACGACCAACTGCCTGCACTGATCGACAGCGCCGCCATCCTGCCGCTGGACAATAGTCAGCTGCCCAATCGTCAATACCTAGACAAAGAGCTACTGAGCAAACTGGCCGCCTTCGACCCTCGCAACAGATATGCCGTCCCCTACCTGTGGGGGTCTGTCGGCCTGGCGATCAACACCGTGGCCGCCGAAAAAGCCTTTGGCGGCCCGCTACCTGAAAGCTGGAGCCTGTTGTTTGACCCGGCACAAAGCCAGCGCCTGGCCAGTTGCGGTATCAGCGTATTGAACGAGCCTGCGGAAGTGCTCAGTGCGGTGATGACCTATCAAGGCCGCAGCCTGACCCACAGCGCACCGCGGCAAATCAAGCGTGCAGGCGAGTTACTGCAGCAACTACGCCCGAACCTGCGTTACGTCGATAGCCAGCGCTATATCGACGACCTGGCCAGCGGCAAGCTCTGCCTGGCCTTAGGCTGGGTCGGCGATGCGCTGAACGCCGCCAAGGCGGGACAACCGGTTAAATTCGTGATCCCCCAAGAAGGCGCAGCCCTGTTCATGGATACGCTAGTGATCAGCAAGTCCGCCCAGCGCCCTGACCTCGCTCATAAGCTCATCAACTACCTGATGCAGCCCAAGGTCGCGGCACAAATCACCAGCGAAACCCTTTACCCCAGCGCCAATACTGAGGCCAAGACTTTTCTTGCCGCCGATCTGCGCGATCAACAAGGGCTCTATCCCGACCGTGAAACCAAGCGCCGCTTGGCTGTCATCGGCATGCTGCCAGAACAACAGAAGGCAGCCCGCCAGGAAGCCTGGGACAACTTTAGCCAAGGCCACTGACCACTTACGAATGCCCGCGCACCCACGCCCTTGATTAACCGCTTTTTCCAGGAGATCGTCATGCCCCGCTTCCTTGCGTCGCTGTCACTGGCACTGCTACCTCTACTGGCACACGCCGAAGAGAGCATTACCGTCTACAACTGGAACGACTACATCGCCCCCGAGGTGCTGCAGAGTTTCGAGAAGGAAAGCGGCATCCGCGTCGACTATCACACCTACAGCACCGCCGAGGAACTGGAAAAACTCATGGCCAGCGGCGTCGCCATGGACGTGGCCGTGCCGTCCCATGACGCCCTGCCAGGCCTGATCAAAACGGCCGCGATTCAGCCACTGGACCTCACCCTGCTGCCAAATCGCGAACACCTGGACAAGCAGTTGCTGAGCAAACTGGCGGCCTTCGACACGAAGAATCTGCATGCAATCCCCTACCTCTGGGGCTCGGTGGGCCTGGCGATCAATACCGTAGAAGCCGAAAAAGCCTATGGCGGCCCGCTGCCTCATAGCTGGAGCCTGCTGTTCGACCCCGAGCAGAGCAAGCGCCTGGCCAGCTGCGGCATCGCCGTGATCGACGCCCGCGACGAAGTGCTCTCGGCACTGATGATGTACCAAGGCCGCAGCCTGGCCCACAGCCCACCCAGCCAGATCAAACGTGCTGGCACGGTGCTGGAGCAACTGCGCCCCAATCTGCAGTACGTCGACAGCACGCGCTACATCGACGACCTGGCTAAAGGCAAACTCTGCGTAGCCCTGGCCTGGGTGGGTGATGCCCTGGCCGCCCATGACTCTGGCCAACCCATCGAGTTCATCATCCCCGAAGAAGGTTCGGTGGCGTTCGTCGACAGCCTGGTGATCCCCAAAAGCGCCAAGCGCGCCGACCTTGCCCATCGTTTTATCGACTACCTGATGCAGCCAAAGATCGCCGCGCAAATCACGGAAGACACTCTATTCCCCAGTGCCAACGCCGACGCCAAAGCCTTTCTTGACCCGGCCATCAGCGCCCTGCCCGGCCTCTACCCGGACCGCGACACCAAGCGCCGACTGGCCGCCTTGGAAGTGCTACCAGAGAAAAACATCCAAAGCCTGGAACAGGTGTGGGGCAATTTTACCGCGCCCCTGTGACTTGCCGCGGCGCGCCGAGTGACGTCCAATAGCGGCAACAGCCTCTAAGGAACCGCCCATGTCGCGCCCCGTCAGCAGCCGTAAACCGCGCGCCAGCAGCCAGCTGCGTATCGCCGCCATCCTCGACGCCGCCCGCAGCCTGCTGGCCGAGCAAGGTGTTGGCGGCCTGTCGGTGTATTCGGTGGCGGAGCGCGCACAAATGCCACCGTCCTCGGTGTATCACTTCTTCGCCAGCGTACCGGCCATTCTCGAGGCCCTCGATCCGGCCAGCCTGCGTGACTGGCGTGATCTGGCACGCGTGGTGGAGCAGCGCATGCTGGCGATCTATGCCGCCGACCCCGCCGCCTGCCAGCTGATCCTGGCCCAGCACGGCCTCACCGAAGTGACCCAGGCCGACCGCCTGCACGACATCGAACTCGGCGAATTGATGCAAGCCCTGTTCAACCAGCACTTCCAGCTGCCCAGCCTGCCGGACGATGTCGACGTATTCGCCCTGGCCATGGAGCTAGGTGATCGGGTGTATGCGCGCTCAGTGCAGCAGCCCGGCCT
>NKIE01000784.1 GCA_002256055.1 Pseudomonas sp. PGPPP3
GCCGCCGATTGCACCGGGCCTGAGCGCTCCCGGCCATACGGTTTGCTACGACATGATGTACGCCAAGGAGCCGACCGCCTTCAATCGCTGGGCCAGCCAACACGGCGCCGCCCGCACCCTGGACGGCCTGGGCATGCTCGTGGAGCAGGCGGCGGAGGCTTTTGCCTTGTGGCGCGGGGTGCGACCGGATACGGCGCCGGTGCTGCAACACCTGCGTGAGTTGCTGGCTGTTGCTTGAGGCGTGATGGGGTTGTGCCCGGTTGGGCGGTTTGAAATGACGGCGGCAATCTGACAGCAACATGATCTGCGTCTACGTTTGCTCTGTCGGGCGGCGTACAAATGATTGGTCAACCATTGCGCTCAGATGCGCCGCGTCATTTCAAGGAATCTGTCATGAGTGAAACTACCCCCTCCGTCGCCGTTACTGCCACTTCGCCGGTTCCCGCTGTTGCCCCTGTGGCCAAGCGCCCGGCACGCCCGCGCAAAGCGGCTGCCGGAGACACGGCGCCGTCTCTACAAGCCGCCAGTTTGGAGCGGCATACGGTCAATGAGGCGGTGAGTGCGGCGCAACTGGCGACCGGCGTGGCGATGGAAGACATCCTCAGTCAGATTCAACCGGGCGACACCGAGACCATGCTCAAGACCCTGGAAGTTTTCCTCTCCGGGTTGGCCGCCGATGATGCTCTGGCCCTGCGTAACCTGCTGCTCAGTCAGGAAAACGCCCTGCCGTTCAACCAGAAGCCCCTGCACCCCGACGATGAGCTGGCCGCGGACTGGCGCAACGGCGGCTACCCGTACAAAAACCTGATGTCGCGGCGCAATTACGAGCGCGAGAAGTACCGTCTGCAGGTCGAGTTACTCAAGCTACAGGCCTGGGTCAAAGAGACTGGGCAGAAGGTGGTCATCCTCTTCGAAGGTC
>NKIE01000785.1 GCA_002256055.1 Pseudomonas sp. PGPPP3
TGCCAGCAGCCAGGCCAAGATCGGCCAGCCGGTCGGTTTGCAGGAGCTCTCCGGTTTGATCGACGAAGAACGTCCGCAGGCCTTCTACGACCACATCCGCAACAAGGACTACGGCCTGTCGCCAGAAATCCCGGCGGACAAACGCACCTTGCAGCAATTCCAGCGGTTTACCGGCCGTGGCGAAGGCCTGTCGATCAGCTTCGAATCGCACCTGCTGGGCTCAAAGATCGAGTTCGACGAAGCCCGCGACATGCTGATCATCCGCCAACTGCCGACTCAGCTGCGCGACCAACTCAAGCGTCGTAAAGACTGATGCTGCCGCGCCTCGATGATGCCCTGCTGGACAGTTGCCGCTGCGATGTTGCGGCACCGCTGGCGGGCGATCCGGCCCGCGACTTCGGCCTGGACAAGGATGATTGCCTAGAGCGTTTCGAGGCGCTCAAACAGTATCTGGACGAACAGCAGCAACTGCTCTGGGCCAATCGCCGCGAGGCTCTGCTGCTGTGGTTGCAAGGCCCTGACTGCTCCGGCAAGGACGGCGCCATCCGCCACCTGTTCCGCGGCCTCAACCCGCAAGGGGTGGACGTCAGCAACTTTCAGTTGCCCAGCACCGCCGAGCGCCAGGAAGATTTCCTCGCCCGTTACCAGCGGCGCCTACCGCCGCTGGGCAGCATCGGCATCTTCAATCGCAGCCCCTATGAGGGCATTGTTGGCGACCGGCGCGACGGCTTTATCCAGGTCGCGCAAAGCCATGAGCGCTTGCAACAGATTGCTGATTTTGAGGACGAGTTGAGCGCCAACAACATTCACCTGCTCAAGGTTTACCTGCAGATCTCGCCTGAAGAGCAGCTCAAGCGCCTGCGCAAACGCATCCTCACACCGCACAAGCACTGGAAGCTGAGCGCCGCCGATCT
>NKIE01000786.1 GCA_002256055.1 Pseudomonas sp. PGPPP3
AATTCCTCGAAAATCACCAGGCGTTTGTCTTCGGGGATGCCAGGGCCGCGGTCCCAGACCTCCAGGCGCAGCCAGTCGCCCTGGCGGCGCACGCCCAGCAATACGCGGCCCTGGGCATAGCGGAAGGCATTGGTGAGGAAGTTCTGCAGCACCCGGCGGAGCATCTTGCTGTCGCTGTCGATCCACGCTCGGCTGCCGCGCAGGCGAAAATCCATGCCCTGTTGCTGGGCCAGTGCGGTGAATTCGCTGCCCAGGGTGTCGAACAGGCTGGCCAGCGGGAAGGCCTTGCGCTCGGCCTGTACGCGGCCGCCTTCGAGGCGGGAGATATCCAGCAGGTCGCTGATCAGGTCTTCTGCCGAGCGCAATGAGCTGTCCAGTTGGCGTACCAGTTCGCTGGTCTCGCGCGGCAGGGCTTCGGCCTGGTGGGAGAGGGCGGCGGAGAACAAGCGGGCGGCATTCAGGGGCTGCATCAGGTCGTGGCTGACGGCTGCCAGCAGGCGGGTTTTCGACTGGTTGGCGGTTTCCGCCACGCCCTTGGCTTCACTCAGGGCCTGGTTGAGGGTCGAGAGTTCCTGGGTGCGTTGGCTGACCCGCTGCTCCAGGCCTTCGTTGGCATCCTTGAGGGCCTGTTCGGCCTGGCGGAAGGCGGTGATGTCGGTGAAGCTCATCACGAAGCCGCCGCCGGGCATTGGGTTGCCGATCAGTTCGATGACCCGGCCGTTGGCGAACTGGCGCTCAGAGGTGTGGGCGTTGCCCTGGCGCATCCAGTGCAGGCGCTTGTCCACCTGGGCTTGCGGGTCACCGTCGCCAAACAGGCCGCGATCAGCATTGAAGCGGATGATGTCGCCAATCGGTCGGCCAATGCGCACCAGGCCTTCGGGGTAATCGAACAGCTCCAAGTAACGGTGGTTCC
>NKIE01000787.1 GCA_002256055.1 Pseudomonas sp. PGPPP3
CCAGCGGTGCGGTGTGCAGGTGCTGATAGTCGAAGTCGAACGGCTCGTAGTAATCGTCGATGGTCGGTAGATCCGGGTTGGCGAAGATGTTCGCCAGCACGCGGAACTTGCCGCCAATGCGCGGGTTGATCGAGCCATCCTTGTTGCGCACCCAGCCGCCCTTCCACTTGTCCTGGTTTTCCCACTCTTTCGGGTAACCAATACCGGGCTTGGTTTCAACGTTGTTGAACCAGGCGTATTCCATGCCTTCACGGCTGGTCCAGACGTTTTTGCAGGTGATCGAGCAGGTGTGGCAACCGATGCATTTGTCGAGGTTCAGGACCATGCCGACTTGTGAACGAATTTTCATGTCAGCTCTCCTCAGAGGTCTTTTGGCAGGGGTTGTGGCAGAGCGTCGCCGCCCAGGCCGCCAACATCGGTGCCGTCAAGCCAGTCGACCTTGGCCATCTTGCGCACCACCACAAACTCATCGCGGTTGCAGCCCACGGTGCCGTAGTAGTTGAAGCCATAAGCCTGCTGCGCGTAGCCGCCGATCATGTGGGTGGGTTTAAGCACCACACGGGTCACCGAGTTGTGGTGGCCGCCGCGGGTCTTGGTGGTTTCACTACCAGGGACGTTCACGATCCGTTCCTGGGCGTGATACATCATCACCATGCCGTCTTTCACCCGCTGGCTGACCACCGCACGGGCGGTCAGTGCGCCGTTGGCGTTGAAGCATTCGACCCAGTCGTTGTCCTCGATACCCGCGCGCTTGGCGTCGGTTTCCGAGAGCCAGATGATCGGCCCGCCACGGCTCAGAGTGAGCATGATCAGGTTGTCGCTGTAGGTGCTGTGGATGCCCCACTTCTGGTGCGGGGTGATCCAGTTGAGAACGATCTCGGTATTGCCGTTAGTACGCTTGCCCTTCACGTA
>NKIE01000022.1 GCA_002256055.1 Pseudomonas sp. PGPPP3
GCCAGAATTTGCGCAGGTAGTCGTCCAGGTTGTCCAGCAGGTTACGCCCCCACTCGCTGGCAGTCTCGGCCACATACTCGGCGAGCACGCGCTGCAGATGGCTGCGATAGGCTTCCATGGCCTCGTTATTGATCCGCTGGATTTCCACCAACTCGTGGTTCACACGGTCAACAAAGGTGTTGTCCAGATCCAGCACGTAGGCAAAACCGCCGGTCATGCCCGAACCGAAGTTGTAGCCGGTCTTGCCTAGTACGCAGACGAAACCGCCGGTCATGTACTCGCAGCAGTGATCGCCAGTGCCTTCCACCACGGTGTGAGCACCGGAGTTACGCACGGCAAAACGCTCACCGGCCGTACCAGCGGCAAACAGTTTGCCGCCCGTGGCGCCATACAGACAGGTGTTGCCGATGATGGCACTGTCCTGGGTCTTGAACGGGCTGCCCGCAGGCGGCACAACCACCAGCTTACCGCCGGTCATGCCCTTACCGACGTAGTCGTTGGCATCGCCTTCGAGGTACATATTCAGGCCGCCAGCGTTCCATACGCCAAAGCTCTGACCGGCCGAACCTTTGAAGCGGAAGGTGATCGGCGCCTTGGCCATACCCTGGTTGCCGTGAGCACGGGCAATTTCACCCGAAATCCGCGCACCAATGGAACGGTCACAGTTGCAGATATCCAGAGCGAACTCGGCACCGCTCTTGTCAGCGATGGCCGCACTGGCCAGCTCAACCATCTTCTCGGCCAGCAAGCCTTTATCGAACGGCGGGTTGCGCTCAACACCACAGAACTGCGGCTTGTCGGCTGGAATGTGGTCGCTGCCCAACAGCGGGCTGAGGTCCAGGTGCTGCTGCTTGGCGGTTTCACCTGGCAGCATGTCGAGCAGATCGGTGCGGCCGATCAGCTCTTCCAGGCTACGCACGCCCAGCTTGGCCAGCCACTCGCGGGTTTCTTCGGCGACGAAGGTGAAGAAGTTCATCACCATTTCGACGGTGCCGATGAAGTGATCCTTGCGCAGTTTTTCGTTCTGCGTGGCTACACCGGTCGCACAGTTGTTCAGGTGGCAGATGCGCAGGAACTTGCAACCCAGGGCGATCATTGGCGCGGTGCCGAAGCCGAAGCTCTCGGCGCCGAGGATCGCAGCCTTGACCACATCCAGGCCGGTTTTCAGGCCGCCGTCAGTCTGCACCCGGACCTTGCCAATCGAGTAGATGTCGTGGTGCGGCGGCGGCGAAATCAGGGTCACGCCCGGCACGGCATAACGCAGACGCGCAATCAGGCCGTTGACCTTGCCACCGGGTAACTGACCACCTTCGCCAGGCTTGGCGCCTTGGGCGACTTTGATCTGCAGCACTTCGGCATTCACCAGGTACTCCGGCGTAACACCGAAACGGCCGGTAGCCACTTGCTTGATCTTCGAGCTCTTTACCGTACCGTAACGGGCCGGATCTTCGCCGCCTTCACCGGAGTTGGAGCGTGCACCCAGACGGTTCATCGCCTCGGCAATGGCTTCGTGGGCTTCCGGCGACAAGGCACCGAGGGAAATACCAGCGGAGTCGAAGCGCTTGAGGATCATCTCCAGCGGCTCGACCTGATCCAGCGCCAGCGGCTGTTCGGCCAGCTTGACCTGCAACAGGTCGCGGATCATCGACACCGGACGGGTGTCGACCAGCGTGGTGTATTCCTTGAACTTCTCGTAGCTGCCCTGCTGCACAGCGGCCTGAAGGGTGTTGACCACGTCCGGGTTGTAGGCGTGGTACTCGCCACCGTAAACAAACTTGAGCAAACCACCCTGCTGGATCGGCTTGCGGTTGTTCCAAGCTTCGGCGGCCAGCAGCTTCTGCTCGGCTTCGATATCGACGAAACGCGCACCCTTGATGCGGCTAGCCACACCACGGAAGCTCAGCTCGACCACCTCGTCGGCCAGGCCCACGGCTTCGAACAACTGCGCACCGCGGTACGAAGCGATGGTAGAGATGCCCATCTTCGACAGGATCTTCAGCAGGCCCTTGGAAATGCCTTTGCGGTAGTGCTTGAACACTTCATCCAGATCGCCCAGCACTTCGCCGGTGCGAATCAGGTCGGCCAGTACTTCGTAGGCCAGGAACGGGTACACGGCAGAAGCACCGAAACCCACCAGCACGGCGAAGTGATGCGGATCGCGAGCGGTGGCTGTTTCTACCAGGATGTTGCAGTCGCAACGCAGGCCTTTCTCGGTCAGGCGATGGTGCACGGCACCGGTCACCAGCGAGGCGTGGGCCGGCAGGGTGCCTGGGGCAATGTGGCGATCGGTCAGAACCAGCAAGGCCTTTCCGGCGCGCACAGCCTCTTCAGCCTGATCAGCCATAGCACGTACGGCCGCTTCCAGGCCCAGGGTTTCGTCGTAGTTCATGTCGATGACATGACGCTCGAAGCCTGGCTCGGCGAGGTTCATCAGCGCGCGCCACTTGGCCGGCGAAATCACCGGCGAGGTGAGGATCACGCGGCTGGCGTGGGCTGGCGACTCTTCGAAGATATTGCGCTCAGCACCCAGGCAGATTTCCAACGACATCACGATCGCTTCACGCAGCGGGTCGATCGGTGGGTTGGTGACCTGGGCAAATTGCTGACGGAAATAGTCGAACGTCGAGCGCACGCGCTGCGACAGCACGGCCATCGGCGTGTCATCGCCCATCGAGCCAACGGCTTCCTGGCCCTGCTCGGCCAATGGCCGCAGCACCTGATCACGCTCTTCGAAGGTGACCTGGAACATCTTCATGAAGTGCTTGAGCTGGTCAGCATCGTAGCTGGCCACGCCTTGATCGTCGTCCAGCGACGCCTGAATGCGCACCGCGCCCTGACGCAGCCACTGCTTGTAGGGGTGGCGCGATTTCAGACGGTTGTCGATGTCTTCAGTGCTCAACACCTGACCGGTTTCGGTATCCACGGCGAGGATCTGCCCAGGACCCACGCGGCCTTTAGCCAGCACGTCTTCAGGCTGGTAGTTCCACACGCCGATTTCCGAGGCGAGGGTGATGTAGCCATTTTTGGTGGTGACCCAGCGCGCCGGGCGCAGACCGTTACGGTCGAGCAGGCACACCGCGTAGCGACCATCGGTCAATACCACGCCGGCCGGACCATCCCACGGCTCCATGTGCATGGAGTTGTACTCATAGAACGCGCGCAGATCGGCGTCCATGGTCTCAACGTTCTGCCAGGCTGGCGGAATGATCATGCGCACGCCACGGAACAGGTCCATGCCGCCGGTGACCATCAATTCCAGCATGTTGTCCATGCTCGAGGAGTCGGAACCCACGCGATTGACCAGCGGGCCCAAATCATCAAGGTCCGGCAGCTGGTCGTTGGCAAACTTGGTACGCCGAGCTTGAGCCCAGTTACGGTTGCCGGTGATGGTGTTGATTTCACCGTTGTGCGCCAGGAAGCGGAATGGCTGAGCCAACGGCCACTTCGGCAGGGTGTTGGTGGAGAAGCGCTGGTGGAACACGCAGATCGCGGTTTGCAGGCGCTCGTCACCCAGGTCCGGGTAGAACTGCTGCAAGTCCGCCGGCATCATCAAACCTTTGTAGATGATGGTCTTCGACGAGAAGCTGCAGATGTAATGCTCGGTGTCGGCTGCGTTGGCCACCGAAGAGCGACGACGGGCACTGAACAGCTTGATGGCAAAATCCTGGTCGCCCAAGCCTTCACCACCGATGAACACTTGCTCAATCTGCGGCAGACGCTCCAGCGCCAGACGGCCGAGCACGCTGGTATCCACTGGCACTTTGCGCCAGCCGATCAGCTGCAAGCCGGCAGCGAGGATTTCGCGGTTCATATTCTCGCGGGCGGCGTTGGCTTTGGCCTCATCCTGATTGAGGAAGACCATGCCGACGGCATACTGCGCCGGCAATTCGACCGCGAACGCCTGCTGTGCCGTAGCACGCAAGAACACATCAGGCTTCTGCATCAGCAGCCCGCAGCCGTCACCTGTCTTACCGTCGGCGTTGATACCGCCACGGTGGGTCATGCAGGTCAGGGCTTCAATGGCTGTCTGCAGCAGGTGATGGCTTGCCTCGCCCTGCATATGGGCAATCAGGCCGAAGCCGCAGTTATCCTTGAACTCATCAGGATGGTACAGACCTGCTTTCATAGACATTCTCACCAGACAAACTTGTACTAAATCAAGCACTTACCATGCGCGCAGGTCAATGCGCCAGCTTTGCGCAGGCAAAAGGGAGGTCATTGTACACATCCACCCTAGGGGTCACAAATCGACATGGCGAAGCTTTGCACGCTTATGTCGCCTTGCAGAAGGAAACGACCAGCGAGCCATGTTAGCGACTCACCAGTCAGCCAGCGAACCCTTGGTTCGCCAGCCAGATATGCCGGCTACTTCATTTCCTGCCGCACACTGGCAATGGTACGCGGCCACGGCTTAGCAGCCTGCACTTTGGCCGGCAAAGCCTTAATCGACGCCTGAGCAGCTGCACGAGTGGCAAAACTGCCATAGGTCACCACATACAGCGGCTTACCCTGCAGAACCTTCTTGAAGTAGTGGTATTCGCTGCCGTACTGGCGCACAAACGACTGGGCATTGGCCTCAACACCTGTCCCCAGCACCTGAACCACATAGCGACTGGATGCTTGAGCGGCATACCAACCCGAACCCGCTACCGGCTTGGCAACCGGCGCCGGCGGCTTAACAGGCGCCTTGGCCACCGACTGAGGAGCTGGCTGCGGCTTCACTGCAGGAGCCACAGCCACTGCAGCCGGCTTTACCGGCACCGCAGCGGCGACCGGAGCAACAGTTGGCACAGCCGATAAAGCAGGCTTGGCCGGCTCAACCACCGGCGTAGCAACTGGGGCAACGACAGAGGCTGGCGCAATCGCCGGCAAGGAGTCCAACGCTCCGCCATCTTCACTCTCTGCCAGCCCTGCAGCCTGTGCCAGCGGCTCACGAATGACCGGCTGCGCCTCACCCACCAACGGCAACGGTAATGGCTGGCTTGAGCCAGCAAAATCAATCTTCGGACCCGCAGCATCCGCCGCTACGTTTGGTGCCGCCGCCTCCACCGCAACAGGCTCTTGCCCCAACGGCAGTTGCGCGCTGATTGGCGCCACAGGCACGCTTTCGGTACGCTCTTGCATCATCCAGGCCGCCGCTACGCCGCCAGCCACCACCAGCAAGGCGACCAAATGCTTGACGGGTAATTTGAAGCCAAAAGACGAGTGCTTGTCCGCGCCGCGCTGCGCCAACATCGCGTCGATCAACGCCTCGCGAGCCAGCAGATTGATGGCGCCCGGCCAGCCTCCAGAAGCCAGATGAATATCGGCGATCTGCTCAGCGGTGAACAACTCGATACCCTGCCCAGCACCTTCTAATCGTTGCGCCAGATACTCCTGAGTTTCAGCCTCATCGTAAGGCTGCAACTCAATGGCATGAAAACACTCAGCGCCATCCGCAAACAGCTCAAGACGAGCAATCAGGCTGTGCTCGGCAAACAGGAAGACATGCGCTCGCCCCTCGGCATTGCCGGCAGCCAACGCCAGCATCGCCTCCAAGCCCGCATCATCCAGCTGCTCGGCATCATCAACCAGCAGATAGACTTCCTGGCCGGTTGCGGTTAACTGAGCAACCCGCGACAGCACGGCACGCACATCAGCCTGGGGCACATTCAGACCCTGGCTCAGCAGACGCAACACCCCCCCAGCCTCGACCGCACCGCGCGCCGAGACCACCACACTCTGCACTGCCTGCTTATTAGTGCTGGCCACCAGTGCCTGGCGCAGCAGCGTCTTGCCGCTGCCCTTGGGACCGGTTACAGCTAACAACAGCTGACTGTAACGCGCCAAATGATGCAATTGGCCCAGCACTGGCTTGCGTTGCGCCGGGAAAAACTTGAACCCGGGCACCCGTGCAGCAAAGGGGTCATGGCTGAGTTGGTAATGGCCGAGGAAGGCCTCATCGGCATGCAAACTGGTCATAGAGTTCTCATCAATCGCTAAGCTGATTAACCAAGGCGCGGTAATCGGCGCGCAAGGTGGCATCTAAAATTTCGCGAGGAAACTCGCTGGTTACCACGGCCGCGCCAAGCCCCTTCAACAGCACCAAACGCAGGCGCCCATCGAGCACTTTTTTATCAACCGCCATATGCTCGAGAAAATCATCTGGCGTCATTTCTTCCGGTGGAACTACCGGCAAACCAGCCTGCAGCAAGAGCCGAACACCACGATCACGCTCAGCCGCTGTAATCCAGCCCAGGCGGCAGGACATCTCCAGCGCCATCACCGTACCAGCTGAAACCGCCTCGCCGTGCAACCACACGCCATAACCCATATGGGTTTCGATCGCATGGCCAAAGGTGTGCCCGAGGTTCAGGGTCGCTCGCAAGCCTGATTCACGCTCATCCTGCCCGACAACATTCGCCTTAGCCGCGCAGGAACGCGCTACCGCCTCAGCCAAAAGCGCCTGATTGAGGCCGCGCAAGCCCGCCATATTGAGCTCAAGCCAACCCAGAAAAGGCTCATCACAAATCAAGCCGTACTTGATGACCTCAGCCAGACCTGCCGATAACTCCCGAGCAGGCAAGGTATTCAGACTGGATATATCAATGACCACCGCCTTGGGCTGATAGAACGCACCGACCATGTTCTTACCCAGCGGATGATTGATCCCTGTCTTGCCGCCAACGGATGAGTCAACCTGAGACAACAGTGTGGTCGGCACTTGAATAAAATCGACGCCTCGCTGGTAACAGGCCGCAGCAAAACCCGCCATATCACCGATGACCCCGCCACCCAGAGCAATAACCGTTGTCCGACGATCATGACGCGCAGTCAGCAAGCCATCAAAAATCAGCTGCAAGGTTTCCCATGTCTTGAAGGCCTCACCATCAGGCAATATCACCGTGGCAACATCATGCCCCGATAGCGTTGCCAGCAGCGACTGCAAATACAGCGGCGCAATGGTTTCATTGGTAACAATCGCTACTTGCCGACCCGCGACATGCGGCTCAAACAAGCCAGCCTGAGCAAGCAAGCCCGCCCCGATATAGATGGGATAGCTACGCTCGGCGAGTTCAACCTGAAGTGTTTGCATGAGGCCCCCATAGAAAAGGGCTCTAGGATAGCGCAGATCAGCCCGCGCTTTAACGGGGAGCGAGCGCTTCAAGGCGCTCAATGATCTCCAACACGACCATCCGTGGTGGACGCTCGTCAGTTTCAATCACCACATCAGCAATTTCGCGATACAACGGGTCACGTATTGCCATTAACTCAGATAGCACACGTGCCGGATCTGCTGTACGCAACAGAGGACGATTGCGATCACGGGAGGTTCGATCAATTTGCTGCTCGACGGTCGCATGCAGGTAAACAACACGCCCACCTGCACGTAGCGCCCGACGATTTTCCTCTCGAAGAACTGCCCCGCCACCGGTAGCAAGAACCAGCCCGTCAGCGGCACAAAGATCAACAATAACCGCCTGCTCGCGCTCACGAAATCCTTGCTCCCCCTCAACATCAAATATCCAGGGGATATCAGCACCGGTGCGCTGCTCGATTTCCTTATCGGAGTCCTTGAAGGGTAAGCGCAGCTCTTTGGCAAGCAAGCGCCCGATGGTGCTTTTACCAGCCCCCATCGGACCAACCAGAATCAAATTGCTCACCAAGATCAACGACCCACAGTTACAGCCTGGCCACTCATGATGCGCGGAGTGAGGAACACCAAGAGCTCGCTTTTCTTATCAGTCACAACATCACGACGAAATAGACGACCTAAATAAGGCAGATCACCAAGAAATGGAACCTTATCAACAGCCTTCGTTTGCGTATTAGAGAAAACCCCGCCGATTACAATGGTCTCACCATCAGCAACAAGAACCTTGGCATTAACTTCGTTCTTTTTGATCGGAGGCACACCGTTCAAAGCATTCGCAAAATCCGGCTCATCCTTATTAATTTTAACTTCCATAATAATGCGATTGTCCGGAGTAATTTGCGGAGTCACCTCAAGGGACAGCGCAGCTTCTTTAAACGAAGTACTGGTAGCACCACTAGAGCTAGCCTCCTGATAAGGAATCTCTGTACCTTTCAGAATTTTCGCCGTCTCTTTATCCGAGGTAACCACCTTAGGCTGAGAAACCACCTCGCCATTACCGGTCTTCTCCATGGCCGAAAGCTCAAGATCTAAGATAGTGTTATCTGTAATAAACCCGATACCAATGGATGACGTTTTGTTCTTAGTACCTAGATCAACATAAGTACCCCGCCCTGTAGCCCCACCCAAGGTGAAGTTACCAACACCCGTCGTAACCCCCTTCCAGTTGACACCCAGCTCTTTACTAAAGTCGACAGCAGCCTCGACTATCCGCGCCTCAATCATTACTTGACGAACAGCAATATCCAGCTGCGCGACAATACGGCGCAACTCATCAAGATTAGTCTGGGTTTGATACGCAATAATGCTGTTAGTGCGATCATCCACAGTTATCGAACCACGATCATCAGAAGGCACCTCAGTGCCAGCGACACTGGTCACCGACTGAAAAAGCTTGGCTATATCTGAAGCCTTTGCATAATTAACTTGAATTAACTCTCTACGCAGCGGCTCCAAGGCAGCAATTTGCTTTTGCGACTCAAGTTCCTGACGTTCACGGGCAGCAATTTCATCCGCTGGCGCGACCAGCAGCACATTACCGACTTTACGCTTATCTAACCCCTTGGTTTTCAACACCAAGTCCAGCGCCTGATCCCAAGGGACATTCTGCAAGCGCAAGGTGATATTGCCCTGAACGGTATCACTGGCAACCAAGTTAAGATCGGTAAAATCAGCAATCAGCTGCAACACTGAACGCACATCGATATCCTGAAAGTTCAGCGACAGCTTTTCACCGGTATAGGCAAACTTCTCAGCTTTACGTTTATCTGCATCCTGTTGCGTCAATGGCTTGATGCTGACAGTCAGCTTGTTGTCTGTCTGATAAGCCATGTAATCATACAAGCCTGTTGGCTCAATACTGATACTGGCCTTGTCACCCTGACTGACCGCACTCACAAATTGCACCGGAGTCGCGAAGTCCTTCACATCCAGGCGAACGCGCAGCGACTCAGGCAACTGAGTCTTGGCAAAATCCAAACGAATCTTTCCACCCTGATCCTGAATATCTGGGCTAACCGCGGCATCAGAAAGCTCAATAACCACATTACCGGCGCCTTGCTCACCTCGCTGAAAATCGATCCCTTTAATCGCTTTACCGGCAGCCACATAGGGCTTCACCAACGGTTTAACAGCCGCAACCGGACTCGCCGCACGCGCCGCACCGTCACCCACCACGACAAACAAGGCATTACCTTCGACTCGCGCACTGTAGGGTGCCAGGGTCGAGAGGTTGACGATCAAACGGGTACGGTCACCCGCCTCAACCACTGTCACGCTACGCGCGTTACCAACACCCAACTCACGGTTTTTTGCACCCAGCTTGTTGACTACCCCTGGCAAGTCCAAAGCAATGCGCGCGGGCTGTTCGATTGTGTATCCGCGCGGAACCGTCACCGGCTCATCAAAGGTCAACTTAAGTTCGACTTTGTCGCCAGGTAGCGCAGCAACATCGAGGGATTGGAGATCGGCCGCAAGGGACGCCTGCGACATCAGCGCGAGACAAAGAGAGATGCCAATAGGTGAAAGGCTGCTTTTCATTATTTGGTTCCGTTTTGCCGACCGGTAATTTTTGTTCATAGTAACCCACCCACTAAGAGCGCTCTCTGAGGGCCAGGCTGCGCGGACGCTCAAGCCATCCCCCCTCTCCATCTGGCACGATTTCTACCACATCAATCTTCGACTCTGTGACTGAGACGATGCGTCCATGGTTACGCCCAAGGTAGTCGCCCACTTTAACCCGGTAGACACCTCCAGCCCCCTGAACCAAACCAAAGATACCAACATTGTCCGAAAGCGTACCCGCCATTTCGAAAACCTCGATATTGAAGCCTTCAAGAAACTGCTTAATCCTACTCTCGTCTGGCTTGATATCTTTAGAACCCTTCTGCTGGCTGGTTACATCTATTTTTACCGGCCTTTGGAAAGGACTACGCATTCCACCAGCGTTGTAGGTAAAGGCCTCATAGGGTTGGAATTTTGGCAAAGGCTCGATTGAACCCTTGGGACGAGCACGCACCTCATCCATATATGCTTGCAGATCCACAAATTGACTGCTGGCGTCACAACCCGCCAAGCAAGCTGTAACGAACAAACCAAAAAATAGTCGGACGCTCATCATTTCTGCAGCCCCTTATCGTTGTATCGATAGGTTTTGGCCAGAACATTCATGCGCAACCTCGACGAACTATCACCCGCGACAGGAATCATCTCAAAGTCATGCAAGGTCACGATACGCGGCAAGCTAGCTACGCCACTGGCAAACGTTGCCAAATCTTCATAACGCCCTAATACACTAATCTGGATGGGCAACTCGATATAAAACTGCTGAGTAACTTCCGGAAGCAATTTAATCTGCTCAAACTCCAAACCGCTACCCAAACCAGTACGGGTAATATCTTCAAGCAACCCCGGAACCTCAGTATCACTTGGTAATTGCCTTAGCAGCGCACCAAAAGAAATCTCCATTTCCTTCATCTGGTCCTTGTAAGCTTCCAGATTGGCAGCCTGAAATGCCTTGGCGGAAAATTGCTGCTTAAGCGCTTCCTCTTCGGCGTGACGCTGATCGAGATCAGCCTCTAAGTCTTTCAAATGAAAGTTATAGCCAAGCGCCAAAACAAGGACCAACAGTAAAAAACAGGCAATTACTTTGATTGCCGACGGCCAAGAGCCAAGATTATTAAGGTCGAGATCCGCGAGATCGACCTTGCGCAAGCCTTCAAGAGATTCGGCCAAACTCATTTTTTAGCCCCTTCTGCTTCAACTGCAGGCTGTGTTTGCTGCACCGTAAGTTGGAAGACATTTGCTTGCCCCCACTCGCCAGCAGTCAATGCTTTAACCTCGGTGAGGTTAGGTGCATCCAACCACTCTGAACCATCCAGGTTACGCATCAGATTGGAAACCCGATTGTTCGACTCAGCCGCACCAACAATAGCGATGCTTTTACCGGTCATTTTCAATCCGGTAAAATACACACCATCAGGCAGTGTACGAACGAGCTGATCAAAAACCCGACCAATAATCGGCCTATTACCCTGAAGATCCTGAATGATCTTCATCCGCTCCAGCAACTGCTGACGCCGCGTTTTTAATTCGCTGATTTCTTTGATCCGCGCATCCAATACAGCAATTTCTTTGCGCACATAATCATTACGGGAATTCTGTTGTTCAATCGCACCATTAAGATACTGATCGCCAAGAAATACAGCGCCACCCGCCACAATCAAAACACCCGCCAGGGTTACTAAAAATCGCTGCTTGCGCTCTTCACGCAACTGCTCCCGCCAGGGAAGTAGGTTAATCCGCGCCATTAGTCGAAACTCCTCATGGCCAAACCGCAGGCGATCATCAATGCTGGCGCATCACTGGCCAAAGCCCCCGCATTAACCTTGTTACTTAAGGCCATGTCAGCAAACGGATTGGCCACCAATGTCGGCGTGCCAATTTTCTGCTGAATCAAGCGATCGAGATCAGGAATGGAGGCTGTACCGCCAGCCAGCAGAATGTAATCCACGTCGTTGAACTGGCCAGCAGCGAAGAAAAACTGCAACGAGCGCGAGACCTGCTGAACAACCGCCTCTTTAAACGGTTGCAGCACTTCACTGTCGTAGTCATCCGGCAGGCCGCCTTGTTTTTTCGCCAAGCCAGCCTCCTCAACAGAGAGACCGTAGCGACGCTGAACCTCTTCGGTCAGCTGCTTGCCACCAAATAGTTGCTCACGCGTGTAAATCGTCCGACCGTTGTGCAGGACGCTCAAAGTGGTCATGGTGGCGCCAATATCGACCACTGCGACTGTCAGGTCATCTTGGCCGCTATTTAATTGAGCGGCCAACAAACCGTAGGCCCGCTCCAGCGCGTAAGCCTCAACATCCACAACTTTGGCAGTCAAGCCAGCAAGAGCAAGAGCAGCTTCGCGAACCTCGACATTTTCCTTGCGACAGGCCGCCAACAGAACTTCAACTCTTTCTGGATTGCGCGCAGAAGGACCCTGCTCTTCGAAGTCAATCGCAACTTCTTCGAGCGGGTAAGGAATGTACTGATCAGCTTCGATTTTCAGCTGATTTTCCAATTCGTCGTCAGAAAGGCCCGCTTCCATCTCGATGGTTTTGGTGATCACCGCCGAACCCGCTACCGCGACAGCAACAGACTTAACACCGGTTTTAGCCTTGGCCAAAACGCGCGCAAGCGCCTGTCCAACGCCTTCCAGCTCGGCGATATTTTTCTCAACCACAGCATTAGGTGGGAGCGGCTCAACAGCGTAGGCCCTTCCTGAGCGACTCAATTCGAGGAGCTTGACCGAGGTCGAACTAATATCGATCCCCAGCAGCGTGTTCGCTTTCTTATTGAAGAGCCCTAGCACGACCGATTTCCTATCTGCATCCGCGACTTACGGACTGTTTATGTTTTTTCACATTAAATATCAGTCTTGACAGAAGCGCAAATGGCTACCTAGCAAAAAAACCGCTTATAATGTGACCAGTTTTCCTCTTTTCGCGTTGCCTTCCGCTTAACTCTTTCTTTTATTTGGAAATCCACAAATTTTGATGCGTCTGCTGAAGTTTTTATGCTGGTCAGCGCTTGCTGTTTTTTGTGGGCTGCTCCTCAGCCTGAGCGGCGCTTACCTCTATCTTAGTCCCGGCCTGCCATCCGTCGAGTCACTGCGAAGGATCCAACTGCAAATCCCCCTAAGGGTATACAGCAGTGACAGCAAACTGATCGCTGAATTTGGCGAAATGCGCCGCAGCCCAATTCGGTTCCAAGACATCCCGCCAGACTTCATCAGCGCCATTTTGTCCGCTGAAGACGACAATTTCGCTAACCATTATGGCGTTGACCCCACCAGCCTGATGCGGGCCGCCTCGCAATTATTGCAAAGCGGCCATATTCAGTCGGGCGGCAGCACCATCACGATGCAAGTGGCGAAGAATTTCTTTCTAAGCAGCGAGCGCAGCTTCTCCCGGAAAATCAATGAAATCCTCTTGGCGCTGCAGATTGAACGCGAGCTGAGCAAGGACGAAATCCTTGAGCTCTACGTCAACAAAATCTACCTTGGCAATCGCGCCTACGGCATCGAGGCAGCCTCCCAGGTGTACTACGGCAAGTCTATTCGTGATGCCAGCCTGGCACAGCTGGCAATGATTGCCGGCCTTCCTAAAGCACCCTCGCGCTTCAATCCACTGGCCAACCCTACCCGCAGCAAGGAACGCCGCGACTGGATTCTGGGCCGCATGCTGAAGCTGGGCAAAATCGACCAGGCACGCTATCAAAGCGCCCTCAATGAGCCATTGAATGCGGCCTACCATGGTTCTACGCCCGAGCTGGAAGCGCCTTATATTGCCGAAATGGCGCGCGCCGAAATGGTTGGCCGCTACGGTAGTGACGCCTACACCGAAGGTTTCCGAGTAACGACCAGCGTCTCCAGCGAGCTCCAACAGGCCGCCAGCCAGGCAGTCCGGAGCGGCCTATTAAGCTACGACCAACGCCACGGTTACCGCGGCCCACAAACCCGCCTGCCTGGCATGAGCCGTGAGACCTGGCTGCACGAATTGAGTAAGCATCGCTCAATCGGCGGCCTGGAGCCTGCCATTGTCAGCCAAATCGAAAAAAGCGGCATTCTGGTTCTGACCCGCAACGGCCAGGAAGAAACCGTGACATGGAGCAGCATGAAGTGGGCTCGCCCGTTTCTCGGCCCTGACAGCATGGGCGCCCGCCCGCAGAAGCCCGCCGACGTGGCACAACTCGGCGATCTTGTCCGCGTACAACGGCAAGAGGACGGCAGCCTGAGCTTCAGCCAAATCCCAACTGCACAAGCCGCGCTGACCTCCCTGGACCCACAAAATGGGGCCATACGCGCTCTGGTTGGCGGTTTCTCGTTCGAGCAAAGCAACTACAACCGCGCAATCCAGGCCAAGCGTCAACCTGGCTCAAGCTTCAAACCGTTCATCTACAGCGCAGCACAGGATAATGGCTTTACCGCCAGCAGCCTAGTAAATGATGCCCCGATCGTGTTCCAGGAAGCCGGCATGGAAGAGGCATGGCGCCCGAAGAATGACAACAACACCTTCCTAGGCCCTATCCGCCTGCGTGAAGCGCTTTATAAATCGCGCAACCTCGTGTCCATCCGCGTCCTGCAAGCCATCGGTATCGATTACGCCCGTGACTACGTCGCCCGCTTCGGCTTCAACAAGCAGGACTTGCCGCGCAATCTCTCCCTTGCACTAGGCACTGCCAATCTGACCCCAATGGAAGTTGCCACTGGCTGGTCCACCTTCGCCAATGGCGGCTACAAAATTCAGCCTTACCTGATCGACCGCATAGAAAGCCGCGACGGCCAGCCGCTTTTTATCGCCAACCCAGCCAGCGTGCCGCAAAACAGCGTCCAAAGTACTGATAGCCAAGATCTGCCCAGCACACTCAATGCCGACGCCAACGCGATGACCACTGAGCCAGCGACCGCCGAACGCAT
>NKIE01000788.1 GCA_002256055.1 Pseudomonas sp. PGPPP3
CATGGACTACCCGCGCAAGCTCAGCGGCCTCGGGCCGGTGTTCCAGCCCACCGGCGACATCGAGGCCGACATGGCGGCCATCAAGACCTACTACGCCCAGTACCGCGGCAAGAACTGGCAGCAGTTTTCCACGGATTGAAGGGACCACTCCCTACGCGCTGCGCGCGCCCCCTCCAGGGTGCAACGCCAGCGGCCCGGCTGAGCCGGTTCCGTGGCGTTTGCTTGGTTCAGCCGGCTCGGTGCTGCACGGCCTTACCAGCTGACCTCGCGGTCGGGCGTTGAGCCGATCTTGTGGATGGACAGGTCGGCGCCTTCGTATTCTTCTTCGGCCGACAGCCGCAGGCCCATGGTCAGCTTGAGCACGCCGTAGACGGCAAAACCGCCAACCAGCGCCCAGGCAACGCCCATGGCCGTGCCCACCAGTTGGGCGCCGAGGGTCACGCCGCCCAGACCGCCCAGTTCCTTCAGGCCGAAGAGGCCGCAGGCGATACCGCCCCAGGCGCCGCACAGCCCGTGCAGGGGCCACACGCCCAGCACGTCGTCGATCTTCCACTTGTTTTGCGTCAGGGTGAACATCGACACGAAGATGGCCCCGGCAATGCCGCCCACCACCAGCGCGCCAGCGGGGTGCATCACATCCGAGCCGGCGCACACGGCCACCAGGCCGGCCAACGGGCCGTTGTAGGCAAAGCCCGGGTCGTTGCGGCCCATCAGCACGGCCACCAGGGTGCCGCCCACCATGGCCATCAGCGAGTTCACCGCCACCAGGCCGCTGATCTTGTCGATGGTCTGCGCGCTCATCACGTTGAAGCCGAACCAGCCCACCGCCAGGATCCACGCGCCCAACGCCAGGAAGGGGATGCTCGACGGCGGGTGCGCGCTGATCATGCCGTCCTTGCGG
>NKIE01000789.1 GCA_002256055.1 Pseudomonas sp. PGPPP3
TCAGTAGCAGCAGGGTAAACAGCGCGCTGATATGAACATGGAGGGGGAAGCGGTGGATGGCATTAGGGTTGCGTTTGCTCATCGCGCAAGATTTCCGTTTCTGGCTTGAATGCCTGCAGCATAGATGGCTCTGGGTTTGAGCGCCGGTCGGAATGTGCTCCCGACCGGCGCGTCTAAACGCTCTAGACCGGGCTGGAGCGGCCGGTCATTTCACGGGCCATTTCGGTGGCGTAGCTGTCGGTCATGCCCGCGATGAAGTCGATCATACGCAGAAATGAGGTGTACAGCGGCCAGTGAGGGTCGGGTGCGTTGTTGCCGAGCAGGTCGAGGATGCGCCGGTTCTTGAACGACGGTGTCCGTCCGCCATGTTGCTCAAGGGCCGCACCACAGAAGGCGTTGAGGAGAATTTCCAAGGTGGTGTAAGCACCGATCTCGTGCAGGGTCTTGCGCTTGTCCTGAAAGATCTTCGCTCGCGCCAAGGCCTTGGCCTGCAACACACAGCGTTTGGCCGGGCCGTGCATATGTTCGACCAAATCGCCCTCCAGTGCGCCGGCCAGCAAGGCCTGCTGCTGGTCGACAAACGCCGCGGCAGCTGCATTGGTCAGGTGCTCGATGGCCTTGCCACGCAGAATTGCTAACTTGCGCCGGCGAGAGTCGTTGGGCCCTAGTTGTCGGTAGGTTTCCGGCAGATCGTCGCCGACCAGGTCGAGCAGCAGGGCCTCGACTTCGCTGTATTCCAGCAGGTCCATTTCCAGGCCGTCTTCCAGATCGATCAGGCCGTAGCAGATGTCGTCGGCGGCCTCCATCAGGTACACCAACGGATGGCGGCCCCAGCGCTGGTCTTCGAGCTGCGGCAGACCGAGCTTGCGGGCAATCTGTTCGAGCAGCGGCAGTTCGCTT
>NKIE01000790.1 GCA_002256055.1 Pseudomonas sp. PGPPP3
TGATTGCAAGAGGGGCCAACCCTCGCATTATGGCGGGCGGGGTGGCAAGTCATGGGCGCGCTTATGCGCCCGGTAGACGGTTCTTAGCCTCGATCCATTGGGCCATGTACTGGGTGCTCTTGTGATGGTGGTGACGGAGCATGGCGCCGGTGAAGTTGTTGCGTCGATGTTCGGCGAGTTGGCCCCGGCATTCGTTGATGCGGGTCATCAAGCGTTTGCCGAACTGGGTTTTCTCGTAGCGTGCCGCCAGCAGTTGCCAGCCGGCGTCCTGGGCCTGCTGCCAGACGGCCTGATCCTGATACAACTGCACTGCCGCGTCAGCCAGGGCCTGCGGGTTACTGGCGATCACTCCGGGCCATGGCAGGTCGCCGTGCATGCCTTCGCTGCCAATCGGCGTGGTGACGTTGGGCGTGCCGCAAAGCAGGGCGTCGGCAATCTTGCCTTTGATGCCGGCGCCAAAGCGCAGCGGCGCCAGGCACACGCGGGCGTTGCGCATCACCTCAAGCGCATCCGGCGCCCAATTCATGATGTGAAAGCCTTGCGCCGCGTTATGCAGCGCCGCGGCCTTGGGCGGTGTGTAGGACCCATAAATATGCAGTTGGGCCTTGGGCAGTTGCTGGCGGATTAGCGGCCACAGGCTGTTTTTCAGCCATAGCACGGCGTCCCAGTTGGGCGCGTGGCGGAAGTTACCGATGCTGATGAAGTGCTCGCGCTCGGCAAAGCCCGGCACCGCTTGCGGCGCGCTATCGAGCAGCAGCGGGCAGTGCAGGAGCAGGGTCGCTGGCAGTTTGAACTGGCTGGTGAGCAGGTCGATCTCGGTATCGGAGATGATCAGGCTCAGGTCCGAACGGTAGATGGCGGCGATCTCGCGCTGCGCCGTGCCGCCGGCCGCCATGCG
>NKIE01000791.1 GCA_002256055.1 Pseudomonas sp. PGPPP3
ACATAGACCGCATCCTCGACAACCTCGACGGCTTGCGCAGCCTGGTATTTCCGCCGGCGAATCATGACGACGACGGCGAGCGCCGGGTCCAGCACTTCCCTTCCGTGTGTCTGATCGGCTTGGGTCGCTGCGGCTCGAATATCGCTCTGGATGTGGCCTCTCTGGTGTACAACGCCCGGCAGTTTTACCTGAGTGAATTCAAGAGCGAAGAAAAAACCGTCACTGAGCAGGATTTCCGCCCTACCCGCTGGATTCGTAGCAACCTGCTGCGGGCGCCAAGCAAAGACAGCAAACCTGTGTTTCTGATTGAACCGTTGGTGATGTTGGGCGACCTGGACAAGGACATCGAAGGACGCATCCGCTTCTCACGCAAAGGGGAAACTAGCGGCTTCCTAAGTGACTACAGCAAGATGAAGATCATGGACCTGTCTGAGGTGCATGCGGGCGGTGCTGGTAACGCGCCGATCCTCGGTCAGTACCTGGCCAAGATCATTTTGAATAAGGATACCCAGCGTTTCAGCAATGCCGATTGGAAGTTTATCCACAGTTACCTGATCGACTCCTGTGGGATTAAAGCTAACCAGTCGCGCCTGTATTTCTACATCTTCAGCGCTGGCGGTGGCACCGGCTCGGGCATGGCTTCGGAGTTTGGCCTGGCCCAGCAGTTTGCCTATATGAGCAAAACCTTCGATACCAAGAAGGCCGAAGACAATGTGGAGAACCGCGACCACTCCTTCGTCTTCGAGCCGATCTTTACCAGCGGTATCTGCATCCTGCCAAACATCTCCGATCAGCGCAGCGAGATGTCGGAAGCACTGCACATCAACGCCGGTCGCTTGCTGTGCAAGTACCTCGCTGAGGAGTGGGACTTCTCCTACAACTTCGACAATGAAGA
>NKIE01000023.1 GCA_002256055.1 Pseudomonas sp. PGPPP3
ATTTCATCGAGGGCGAACAGGTCCAATGGGTCAGACATCCCGACCAGCAGCCCGCCCGCCTCACGGGTCAGGATGATGGCGCGAAAACGCCGGGCCATGGCCTCCGGCAGGCTCTGCACCAAGGCGTTGTCGAACTTGAAGTGGCGCAGTTCGACAAACGGAATCTTCATCTGCTCGGACAACGCCGTGAGCAACCGCACCTCGGCAACAAAGCCGAGGTCGATCACCGCGCGGCCGAGCTTGGAGCCACTGCGCTTCTGCTCCTGCAGGGCCAGTTGCAGCTGCGCGTCGGTCAACAGACCCGCCTGAATCAGCAGGTCGCCGAGGCGTACCTTGCGCTGGCGAACATCATCGCTCATGAGGGCTCCTTCAACGCGCCGGCTCGCTCGCTGGCAAAGCGCCGCGAGCTCTCGTCCAGGCCTTGGCCCTGAAGGGCCAGTCGGTAATGTTTGGCCGCTTCGGCCGGTTGTTCCAGCTGTTCCAGCGCAATCGCCAGCCCCAGTTGCCAGGTAGCCTGGGCGGGACGCAAGGCGACCAGTCGACGATACACCGCCGCGCTTTGCGCCCACTGCCGGGTTTGCTGATAACTGGCGGCCAGCAAAGCGTGGTAGCCAGGCTCAGTGCTCAGCGCCGGGGCATGTTGACTGAGGGTCGCCACGGCCGCGGCCATGGCACCGCTTTGCAACTGGGCGCGAGCCAACAGCATGCGCAACTCAACATCAAGGGGATACTGGCGCACCTGCGCCGGTAACCAGGCGAGCAACTGGGCGGACTGACCGGCACCTTGATAGGCCTGAGCTAACCAGCGCACCACCTCTGGGTCACCGCTGTGGCTGGCATGCAGTGCTTCCAACTCACGGATGGCGCGCGGGTAATCCTGCTCCAGCAAGTGCTGGTGCGCCTGAGTCCGCGGGTCAGCCTGATGGCTGGCGATGCGTACCTGCGGCGGCCCACTGGGCAGCTCCACAATAGGTTGTTTGGCCACCGGGGCCGGCGCGGCGGTGGGTGAACGTGGCTTGTCGGCCGGCACCGGGCGACTGGCCCACTCCGGCATTGGCGCCTCAACCTCAACCGGCGCGGCCGTCGCTGGGGCGTAAGCCTCCACAGCGGGCTCAACCACCTCGGCAGCAGCCTGCAGCGGCACTTCCAGCCACAACAACCAACGGTCGCCAGCAGGCTCCAGCCGATCACTCAACTGCAGCTGTTCACCCAGGCCGACCAGCAGGATCTGCACACCATCGCCCTTGGCCTCGACGCGCCAGGACAGGCTGCGCCCGGCCTTCTGCACCCGGCCCTGATAGGGTTCGGCGCCCATCTGCACGCCCGGCAGGAACAGGCTGACGGCGCCGCTCTCTTCACTGCGCTGGTAGGCCACGGAGCTGTCCAGCAGCACCTGCAACAGCAGGCGGCGGCCGTCATTCTGCGGCAACACCTCGAGCACCCGCGGTGCCGGCGCAACGACCGGCGCGCTTACCACCGGTTCAGGGGCAAACAACGGCGGCGGCTCGCCATTCACCACTCGACCGATCATCAACCCAACCATCACCCCGATCAGGATCACCGCGCCCAACCAGATTAGCCCGCGACGCAGGCGCTCCGTCCGCTCACGGCGTGCCGCACCCGCTTCATCCACCGCCTGCAAGCTGTCGCGCAGCGGCCATTCGCCTGGTGCTGCCCGGCGCGCTTCGAGGTCGCGCAGCATGTCGTTGACCAAGCTCATGACCACAGCTCCCGCAGTGGCGCCAGCCATGGCCAGGCACCCAACACCAGCAAAGCCAGCGCGCAGGCGGCCAAGCCCCAGCGCAGCCAGGACGGCACAATCTGCAACAACGAAGGCGCGCCGTCGGTATCGGCCAAGGCACGGCGCACTTGCGCCACACCCACCTGCCGGCGCCCCTCGCCATAAGTGGCCATCAATGCTTTGTTGCCGAGAATATTCAGCAGCCGCGGAATGCCGCCGCTGCCACGCACCAAGAGACGCACGGCAGCGGGACTGAACAAGGGTTCGCCACGATAACCAGCCACGCTCAGACGCTCCTGCAAATAGCGCCCGGTGTCGGTGACATCCAACGGCCGCAGGCGATAGGCAAAGGTGATGCGCTGGCGCAGCTGGCGGAATTCATGGCGCGCCAGGGTGGCATCCAGCTCCGGCTGGCCAAACAACACCACCTGCAGCAGCTTGTGCTGCTCGGTTTCCAGATTGGTCAGCAAGCGCAGGGCCTCAAGGGTTTTATCCGGTAGGGCCTGGGCCTCGTCGATCAGCAATACGGTACTTTTGCCCTGCGCCGCCAGCTCAATCAGGCGGTGATGCAACGCATCCAGCAAGCTCATGGCATCGTGGCTTTCGACCGCGTCGATGCGCAGCTCACGGGCCAGAGCCTGGCGCAAATCCAGCGGCGACAGGCACGGATTGGGCAGGTAGGCCAACTGGTAACGCTCGCTGTCCAACAGGTTGAGCAACGCTCGGCACAACAGGGTTTTGCCAGTGCCTACCTCGCCGGTCACCTTGATAAAGCCCTCGCCTTCACCCAACGCCACCCGCAACAGGTTCAGACAGGCCTGATAAGGCGCCAGCTGAACCAGAAACTCGGTGTTGGGGGTCAGCGCGAAAGGCTTTTCACGCAGCCCGAAGTAGGCCTGATACATGGGTTATCTCAGCTCTTTGAAGGCCGCAGCGCTCTTCTGGATTTCGTTGATCCAGGTGTCGTCGGCGACCACTTGCGGGCGCATGAGAATCACCAGTTCGCTCTTCTTCAGGCTCTTGCGCTGCTGCTGGAATAGCCAGCCGACGAAGGGCAAGTCCGACAGCCAGGGCACATTGGCATCGAGGTTTTCGTTGTCGTTCTGCAACAGGCCACCGATTACCACCACCTGACCACTGCGGGCGCGGACGATGGAATCCGATTGCCGCGAGGTGGTACGGGCGGTCGGCAGGTTGAGGGTACCGAAGGTATCGCCCAGGTTGATCTGGGTATCGTCCTCGGTGACCTTGCTCACCGATGGGCGCACATGCAGGGTGACCTGACCCTGGCCATCGATCTGCGGGGTGACATCGAGAGAAATCCCGGAGAAGAACGGCGTCAGGGTGATGTCGGGCGTCGAGCTGCCATCACCGTTGGTACTGGTGGTGGTACTGGAGGAGACGTCTGTGACGAAGTACTCGTCAGTGCCGACCTTGATCACCGCCTTTTGATTGTTCAGGGTGGAAATCCGCGGGGTGGACAGCACGCGCACTTCACCCTGGGTTTCCAGCAGCTCCAGCACGCCTTCGAAGTCACCGACATTCAGTCCGGCGCTGAATACACCGCCAAGCGTCTGCGGGCCGACCAACAGATCACCGGCAACGCCAACAATGCCTTTGCTGCCGGCCACCGACCAGTCGACGCCGGCCTGGAATTTATCGTTGAGGTTCACTTCGAGCATCTTGGTTTCCAGGATCACCTGGCGCTGCAGGTTGATATGCGCCTGCTTGAGAAAACCCTCGACACTTTGCTGATCGGCGCTGGACGCACGCACCACCATCAGCCCAGCCTGAGGGTTAATCACCACGCTGTTGGTCTCTTCGTCGCCAACGATCATGCTGACCACGCTGTTGAGCTCCTTCCAGAAATCCACATTGCTGGTGGTGATCAACTGGGTCGATGGCCGGGTGGTCGACGAGGTGCTGTTGCTGGTGGTGCCGTTGTTGCTGTCGGTGTTGTCGCTGGTGGTCACCTGCCCGGAGCTGACCTCGGTGTCGGTAATGCCCTGGCGCTGCAGGTTGAGGTAGTTGATGTCATAGGTGCGGGTGATCGCCTGGTTGGGCAGGATCTGGTAGCCATAGCTGGTGCGGCTGAAGTCATAGCCGTAGCTGTCGCGCACCGCCGTCAGTATTTCTTCGAGAGTGACGTTGCGCAGGCTGAAGGTGATGTTGCCCGTCACCTCGGGATGCACCACCAGATTCTGACCGGCACCATCCATCAGACTGAGGAAAAAGTCCCGCGCCGGCATGTCTTTAACCGCCACATCCAGACGCGCACCTCGCCGTGGCTGAGCCTCCAGCAACGGCGGTGCAATCAGCGCGGCCTGCACCGCCGCCGGTGGCGCCACCTTGCCACGGCTTTGCGCCAAGCTTTCATCCAGCAGGCGATTGCTCTGATCGTAGAGTTGCTTGTCGCCATCGGTGAAGGTCTGACAGGAGGCCAGCAGGCTCAGCGTGCCGAGCAGCGCCAGACGAGTCAGGGTGAGACGCAGCGGAGGAATGGACTGCATGGCGTTATCGACTCAATTTCATGATGGGTTCGACCAGGCGCAGGACTTCCTGCTGACCTTGCCGTTCAAGGACCACGGAGTGGGCATAAATAGCCCGCAGACGTGCGCCGCCAAGGTCATCACCGACCTTGACCTGCTGGCCACTGATGACCGCATGGGCCTGGCCATTGCTGCGCATGATCGCCTGCAGCACCAGGGCTGGTTGGGCGCTATCCGTTTGCGCTTCCGAGCGCAGGGTAGTGGGCGCCTGGGTAGGGTCCAATGCCGCCTGCGCGCCGGCACTGCAGGCCAGCAACAAAACCAGATAAACAGACTTAAACACCGATCCACCCCGCTTCACGGCTAAGGGTATAGAGCACCAGGGTGATGGTGGCTGGCGCGCCGGCTACCTTGCTGACCTGATAATCGAGGCTATCCCAATGCAGGCGCCAGCCGCTGGCCTGAATCGCCTGCAGGTAGCTGAGCAGATCGAAATAACCGCCTTCCAGGCTGAGTTTGAGGCCGTGCTTGTAGAGGGTCAGGGGGGCTTCAGCGACGGTGACCGGATCGCCCGCTGCCGAAGCAGTGGCGACTGCCGGAAGCTGCAAGGGCTCGCTAAAACTCTGCAGGCTGAGCAAGCGCAGATTCGCCTGGGTGCGCAGCAACTCTTCCAGAACGCCGCGCATTTTCGCTGCAGGCATCAGCCCGGCGGTGTCACGATCAATCTCGCCAATCAGCTGCTCGCCGCCCGCCTGAGCGGCGAGCAAGGCCGAGCGATAAGGCAGATTGGGATCGGCCGCCAGCTGTGCCTGCAACTCGGCCAGGCCAACTTGCGCCGCCTGCTGGCGGGCCTCGGCGCTGCGTTGCAAAGTCTGCTGCTGGGCGCCGCGCTGAGCTAACGGGTCGCCCAGCAGCACCATATACAGCATGCCTACCAGCGCCACGGCGCCGGCATAGGTCAACCACTGCTCACGCGGCGCCAACAGCAGCCAGCGTTGCAACAGATTATTCATGCTCTTGGCCCTCATCCTTCAGGCGCGACGCCAGGCGGAAACTGAGCACGCCGGCCTCATTGCGTTGCAATTCAAAATCAGCAAAGGCACGACCGCTAAATACCGGGCTGACGCCGAGGCTTTGCAAGTACAGCGGCAGTAACTCCTGATCCTGGCTGAAGCCCTGCAAACTCATCTGGCTGCCCCCCTCGGCGAGGCGAATGCGGCTGAGCCACAAACCCGCGGGCGGATGACGCTCGGACAATGCGGCCAACGGCGCAACAAAGCCACTGCGCTGCTGAGCGCCAAGTCGCTGCAAATGACTCACCAGCCGCTGCAACTGCTGATTGGCGGCCTCCTGCTTAGCCAACTGCAGTGGCAAGCCAGGGTCCAGTTGCGGCGCGCGAAAACTGCTCTTGGCGCGTTCGAAATCACCTTCTAGCTGCTGAGCACGCACCTGCGCTGCATCGGCTTGCGCGGTGTGCACGTGCAACCGCCACGCCTGCCAGCCGCCATGCACAAGCATTAGAGTAAACAGGGCAATCCAGCCCAGGGTCATCTGCCGCGGGCTGGGGCCGTCACGGCGTTTGTGCTCGACCTGATAGAGGTTGATATTTTGCATCAGGCCTCCTGGCGCAAAGCCGCGCCGACGGCGGCCAGGCAGTAGGCCTGCTGCTGCTCGTCCAGCTCGGCGGCAGCCTGACCGACAAACAGCTCTCGCAGATCGAGGGCTTGCAGGTTGACCGCCAGGCCCGCGCTCAAGGCCGCCAGCACTGCGGCGCCATCACGCTTCATCGGCAACAGCAGCAGGCGGTTGATGTAGCCCTTACCCAACTGGCTTTCGAAGTAATCCAGCGAGCGCTGGATTTCTAGGGTCACCCCAGTAAATCCCTCGTCGACCCGGTCCAGGCCCTGCTCGATACGTCGTGCCATATACAGGTCGGCGCCCTGCTGAATACAAATCAGACCTTCGCTGGAGCGTAGGCGTAACAACCCCAGGTTGAGACCTTCAGCACCAGCCTGCTGGCCAAGATTGCGAAAAGCCATCTCGGTGACATCGATACTCTGCAGGCGCAGGCCGGCCTGTTTGAGCAGGGCTGTCCAGGTCGTCACGTGAGATTTAGCCAGTACCGCGCAATAGGCCATCCGCGAACGGCCCCGATAGGCATCTTCAGGCAGGGCGAAGGCATCGACCACCACCTGATCCAGCGGTTCGCTGATCAATTCCTTGATGCGCCAACGCAGTGCATCGCGCAGTTCGTCTGCCGGCACGTCAGGGCAATCAAGCAGGAGCATCTGGTAAAGCGCCGGGTGCAGCACGAAGTTGACCGGCATACCTGCCAGCCCAAACTCTGCCACTAACCCTTTGAGCAACTCAGGTTGCTGCTCCGGCGTGCCCGGACGAAACAGGCAATTGCGCAACTGCACCGGCTGGCCGGGGGAGCGCTGCACATGGGCCAGGGCGATACCTTCCGGGCCGATTTCGAGGCCCAGCAAGCCACTCGCTACCTGCTTGTTGTTTTTCATCCACGCCAACAAGGTCGTTCCCTCAAGCTGCTGCGCCAGGCGCAATCTCCACGATGGCCAAGGATTCACCAGCGGCACGCTGTAGAATGAATTTTTCGACTCGACCTTGAGCCCAATCATGTTCCATGTAGTGCTGTTTCAGCCGGAAATACCACCGAATACCGGCAACATCATTCGCCTGTGCGCCAACAGCGGCTGCCAGCTGCACCTGATCGAGCCCCTAGGCTTCGAGCTGGACGACAAACGCTTGCGGCGGGCTGGTTTGGACTACCACGAATACGCAACATTGAAACGACATCAAACACTTAGCGACTGTATAGCAGAAATCGCTGGAGGTCGGATATTCGCCTTTACCACTAAAGGCAGCCACACCTACGCCGATGTCGAATTCAGGCCCGGCGATATCTTCCTGTTTGGCCCGGAAAGCCGTGGCCTGCCGGCGGAAATCATCGACAGCCTGCCCGCCGAACAACGCCTGCGCCTGCCCATGCAGGCCGGCTGCCGCAGCCTCAACCTGTCTAACACCGTGGCCATCGCCGTATATGAAGCCTGGCGCCAGCAGGGCTTCGCCCTGACCTGAAGCAATCGCCCATAAAAAAAGCGCCCACCAGGGCGCTTTTTTTGTGCCGCAACCAGACTCAGGCGTTGCCAGCGGCCTGCATACGACCCAGTTCCTGGGCGTACAGCGCGTCGAAGTTCACCGGAGCCAGCATCAGGGCCGGGAACGAACCACGGGTCACCAGGTTGTCCAGTGCTTCACGGGCATACGGGAAGAGGATGTTCGGGCAGAAAGCACCGAGGGTGTGGCTCATGGCCGCAGCATCCAGACCGGAGATCAGGAAGATACCGGCTTGTTGCACTTCGGCGATAAAGGCGGTTTCACCGGCGGTTTTTACGGTGACCGAGAGGGTCAGTACCACTTCGTGGAAGTCGCCTTCCAGCGGCTTCTGCCGGGTGTTCAGGTCCAGTTCAACGCTCGGGGTCCATTCCTGACGAAAGATCTCCGGGCTCTTAGGTGCTTCAAACGACAGATCCCGCACGTAGATACGCTGCAGGGAAAATTGCGGGCCTTGTGCTTCTGGGGCGGCGCCGGTGGTTGCTTGATCAGTCATGACAGAGCCTTATTGTTAATACACAGGTTGAGTGGTGGAGTTGGGAATCAGCCCTTGAGCAGCGCGTCGAGCTTGCCGGCGCGCTCCAGAGCATGCAGATCATCGCAGCCGCCAACATGGGTGCTACCGATCCAGATTTGCGGCACCGAGGTCTTGCCGGCCTTGCGCACCATTTCCGCCCGCAGGGCTGGTTCGCCGTCGACCTTGATCTCGTTGAACGCCACGCCCTTGTTGTTCAGCAGTTGCTTGGCGCGCATGCAATAAGGGCAATAGTCGCTGGAGTAGATGACGACGTCGACCATCTCACTTCACCAACGGCAGATTTTCACCGCGCCAGCTGGAGATCCCGCCGCCCAGCTTGGCAGCGGTATAACCGGCCTGCTGCAGCTCGCGGCAAACGGTGCCGGCGTGCTGACCGAGCGCGTCGACGACGATGATGGTCTTGGCCTTGTGCTTCTCCAGCTCGACCATGCGCTCGGCGATCTTCTCGTAAGGGATGTTCAGCGCGTCGATGATATGGCCGGCGGCGAAGTCCTTGTGTGCGCGCACATCAACAATCATGCCTTGCTCGCTGTTGACCAGCGCAGTCAGTTCACGGCAGCTGAGGCTTTTGCCGCCACGCTGCAGCTCGGAAAAGATCAGCAGGGCCAACGCGACGGCGAAGGCACCGGTCAGCAGATAGTGATTGGTGGCAAATTCAAGCAGATGAGCAAGCATCAATAAATTCCAGAACGCTTAAGATAGCGGCCAGTATACACAGCCCCCTAGGTCGGCCAAACCCCGCCGGACGGTGACTTGAACAGCATCCGGGATTAAAATGCCCGGCTACTTTTACCTCTCCACTACATGGGTCGTACTTATGCCTGCCACGCCAAAACCCTTGGTGCTGATCATCCTGGATGGCTTCGGTCACAGCGACAATCCCGAGTACAACGCCATTTATGCGGCCAACACCCCGGTTTACGACCACCTGCTCGCCACCCAGCCGCACAGCCTGATCTCCGGCTCCGGCATGGATGTGGGCCTGCCGGACGGGCAAATGGGCAACTCCGAAGTCGGCCATATGAACCTCGGCGCCGGCCGTGTGGTGTATCAGGACTTCACCCGGGTAACCAAGGCGATCCGTGACGGCGAGTTCTTCACCAATGCCGCCATCACCGGCGCCGTGGACAAGGCCGTCGGCGCGGGCAAGGCCGTGCATATCCTCGGCCTGCTGTCGGATGGCGGCGTGCACAGTCACCAGGACCATCTGGTGGCCATGGCCGAGTTGGCCGCCCAGCGTGGCGCAGAGAACATCTACCTGCACGCGTTCCTCGACGGTCGCGACACTCCACCGAAAAGCGCTCAACCGTCCATCGAGCTGCTCGAGGCCACCTTCGCCAAACTAGGCAAGGGCCGCATCGCCAGCCTTAGCGGCCGCTACTTCGCCATGGACCGCGACAATCGCTGGGACCGTGTCGAGCAGGCCTACAACCTGATCGTCGAAGGCCAGGGCCAGTTCCACGCCGCCACCGCACTCGAAGGCCTGCAAGCGGCCTATGCCCGCGAAGAAAGCGACGAGTTCGTCAAAGCCACCACCATCGGCGAGGCGGTCAAGGTCGAAGATGGCGATGCCGTGATCTTCATGAACTTCCGCGCCGACCGTGCCCGCGAGCTCAGCCGAGCCTTTGTCGAGGCGGACTTTGCCGAGTTTCCGCGCCAGCGCCAGCCGCAACTGGCCGGCTTCGTCACGCTTACCCAGTACGCGGCGAGCATCAAGACCCCCAGCGCCTTCCAACCGGAGCCGCTAACCAACGTGCTCGGCGAATACCTGGCCAAGCAGGGCAAGACCCAGCTGCGCATCGCCGAAACCGAGAAATACGCCCACGTCACCTTCTTCTTCTCCGGCGGCCGCGAAGAGCCGTTCGAGGGCGAGGAGCGCATCCTGATCCCATCGCCGAACGTCGCCACCTACGACCTGCAGCCGGAGATGAACGCACCGATCGTCACCGACCGCATCGTCGAAGCCATTGAGCAGCAGCGTTATGACGTGATCATCGTCAACTACGCCAACGGCGACATGGTCGGCCACACCGGGGTGTTCAGCGCCGCCGTGGCCGCCGTGGAATGCCTGGACACCTGCGTCGGACGCATTGTCGCGGCCCTCGACAAGGTTGGCGGCGAAGCCCTGATCACCGCTGACCATGGCAACGTCGAGCAGATGGAAGACGAATCCACCGGCCAGGCGCACACCGCCCACACCTGCGAGCCCGTTCCATTCATCTACGTCGGCAAGCGTGCGCTCAGCCTGCGCGAAGGCGGCGTATTGGCGGACGTAGCGCCAACCCTGCTGACCCTGATGGGCCTGCCGCAACCGACAGAAATGACCGGCAAATCGATCATCAGCCTCAGCTAAACCTGGCCAAGCCAAGAAAACGCCCTCTGCGTCAAGTTGAGGGCGTTCTTTTTGTGCCATACCGCGGGCATACTAGGCCGTCGCCCATTCTGGTACCGCACTCCCCATGTTCCGCACCCTGACCGCCCTCCTGTTTGCCTGCCTGCTCAGCCCGGTAATGGCCGACCAGCGCGCCGAAACCCAGCAACAGCTGGATGCCGCGCAGAAAGACGTGGCCGAGCTGAAGAAGCTGCTGGAAGCGATCCAGAAGGAGAAATCCGGGGTCCAGGGCGAGCTGAAAAAAACCGAAAGCGAGATGGGCCAACTGGAGAAGCAGGTCAAGGGTCTGCAGCAAGAGCTGAACAAGAGCAACGAAGAGCTCCAGCGCCTCGATACTGAGAAAAAAAAACTCCAGCAATCGCGCCTTGAACAGCAACGCCTGATCGGCATTCAGGCCCGCGCAGCCTATCAGGGCGGCCAGCAGGAATACCTCAAGCTGCTGCTCAACCAGCAGAACCCGGAAAAATTCTCGCGCACCCTCACTTATTACGACTACCTGAGCCAGGCACGCCTGGAACAGCTGGCCACCTTCAATGAAACCCTGCGCCAGTTGGCCAATGTCGAGCAGGACATCGCCAACCAGCAGAACCTGCTCAACGAGCAGAAAAGCGCCCTCGATGGCCGCCGCGAACAACTGGCCGAAGCTCGCAAAGAGCGCCAGTTGGCCCTGGCCAAGCTGAACAAGGACCTCTCCGCCCGCGACCAGAAGCTCAAGGCGCGCCAGCAGGAACAGGCGCAACTGGGCAATGTGCTGAAAACCATTGAAGCCACCCTCGCCCGCCAGGCCCGTGAAGCCGCCGAAGCGCGCAAGCTGGAACTGGCCGCCGAGCAAGCCCGCCTCAAAGGTGACAAGGCCAGCCCAGGCGCCGATGGCCCGCTGGTGTCCAGCAGCGGCGCTACCTATGGCGGCAATTTCGCCAGCGCCCGCGGCAAGCTGCCGTGGCCGGTCGATGGCCGCTTGGCGGCGCGCTTCGGCACCGCCCGCGGCGGGGATGAACGGACAAAATGGGACGGTGTGTTGATCAGCGCCGGCGCCGGCAGCCAAGTGCATGCCGTGCATGGCGGCCGCGTGGTGTTTGCCGACTGGTTGCGCGGCGCCGGCCTTCTGGTCATCCTCGACCATGGCAACGGCTACCTGAGCCTCTATGGCCACAACCAGAGCCTACTGAAAGACGCCGGACAGATTGTCAAAGCCGGTGAAGCCATCGCCACCGTCGGCACCAGTGGCGGACAGAACACCCCGGCCCTGTATTTCGCCATCCGCCAGCAGGGTCGCCCTAGCGATCCAGCCCAATGGTGTCGCCGCCAAGGCTAGGCCCAGCTGAGCCAAGCGCCCCTTATTCTGGAGTTAGTTCGACATGCCGCAGACTTTCCGCCCCACCTCACTAGCCCTCGCGCTCGCCCTGCTGATCGGCTCGCCGGCGCTGTTGGCCAGCGAAAAGACGGTGGAAAAGGTGGCCGCCCCCGCGCCGATCAGCGATGACAAGGCGCCACTGCCGCTGGAAGAGCTGCGCACCTTCGCCGAGGTCATGGACCGCATTAAGGCCGCCTACGTCGAGCCGGTGGACGACAAGACCCTGCTGGAAAATGCCATCAAGGGCATGCTCAGCAACCTTGATCCGCACTCCGCCTACCTGGAGCCCGAGGCCTATGCCGAGCTGCAGGAAAGCACTAGCGGCGAATTCGGCGGCCTCGGTGTCGAGGTCGGCATCGAGGACGGTTTTATCAAGATCATCTCGCCGATCGACGACACCCCCGCCTCCCTGGCCGGCATCCAGCCAGGCGACCTGATCATCAAAATCGACGGTCAGCCAACCAAGGGCCTGAGCATGACCGAGGCCGTCGACAAGATGCGCGGCAAGGCCGGCAGCAAGATCCTCCTGACCCTGGTGCGCGAAGGCGGCCAGCCGTTCGACGTGGAGCTGATCCGCGCGGTGATCAAGGTCAAGAGCGTGAAGAGCCAACTGCTCGAAGACCACTATGGCTACCTGCGCATCTCGCAGTTCCAGGTCAACAGCGGCGAAGAAGTCGGCAAGGCCCTGGCTGCTCTGAAGAAGCAGAACGACGGCAAGAAACTGCGCGGCATCGTCCTCGACCTGCGCAACAACCCCGGCGGCGTGCTGCAGGCGGCCGTAGAAGTCACCGACCACTTTCTGAAAAAAGGCCTGATCGTCTACACCAAGGGCCGCATCGCCAACTCCGAACTGCGCTTCTCCGCCGACCCGGCCGACGCCAGCGAAGGCGTGCCACTGGTAGTACTGATCAACGGCGGTAGTGCCTCGGCTTCGGAAATCGTCGCGGGCGCCCTGCAGGATCACAAGCGCGGCGTGCTGATGGGCACCGACAGCTTCGGCAAAGGTTCGGTGCAGACCGTGCTGCCGCTGAACAACGACCGCGCCCTGAAGATCACCACCGCGCTGTACTTCACCCCCAACGGCCGCTCCATCCAGGCCCAGGGCATCGTGCCGGACATCGAAGTCAGCCGTGCCAAGGTCACCCGCGAACAGGACGACGAGAACTTCAAGGAAGCCGACCTCGCCGGCCACCTGGGCAACGGCAACGGCGGCGCGGACAAACCGTCCAACGGCAAGGGCAAAGCCGCCGGCCAGTCACCAAGACCGCAGGATGACGACTTCCAGCTGAGCCAGGCCCTCAACCTGCTCAAGGGCCTGAGCGTCACCCGCGGCGAGTAAATCGCAGAGGTAAAAAAACCGGGCTAGCCCGGTTTTTTTCTACCCGCAAAACGCCTTAGAGGTAACGCTTCTCCACCTCGGCGGCAAAGCCGTCGGCGCGCATGGCATCCAGCGCCGCCTGCAGTTTTTGCACCACAGCATCCGGGGTGTCCTTGTTTAGCGCCAGGTAGAGCTGGGCACTGTCGAAGCGCAGGACATTCTTCAAGCCGCTGATGCCCTGCTGCTTGGCCAGGTAACGGCCGGCAGGATCGCCAGTGGCCCACAGGTCGATCTCGCCCTTCATCAATTTGAGCGGGTTTTCCTGATCGCGCAGGGCGCTAAGCGGCTGCACGCCTTGCTTGTTTAGGTGCTCGGAGATGGCATCGCCCTTGTAGGCACCCACTTTGTAGGCCTTGGCCTCTTCCAAACTGGTCAGGCTGATGGTGCTGTCGGCGCGCGCCAGCATCACCCAGTCATCCGGCCCCAGAGGTCCAACCCATTTGAAGTCATTCTCACGCTCAGGCAGGCGCGCCGTGCAGAACACGCCGTAACCCGGCTTCTCCAGGGCCATCTTGTAGATTCGCTCCCAGGGAAAACGCAGGGTCAGGCTGTAGTTGACCTCGGCGCGCTTGAACATCTCGCGCACGAGCTCGACGGCGATGCCGCTGATCTTGTCATCACGGGCGAAATTCTTCCCATCTGCCGCCATGTTGTAAGGCGGGAAGTTTTCCGTGAGCAATACCAGGCTGGCGGGCTCCTCGGCGCGGGCAACAGCGGCAGACAACAGGCTGACCGCAGTCAGAGCCAGCAGAAAACGTTTGAACATGGTTCGCTACCTTGTATTGAACAACCAATGAAACGGTAAAAGACCCTAGCGCACCACAATGCCGCGACTGGCCAGATAGGCCTTGGCCTCAGGCACAGTGTATTCGCCGAAGTGGAAAATGCTCGCCGCCAGCACCGCCGCTGCCTTGCCTTCGAGAATACCGGCAGCCAGGTGTTCGAGGTTGCCGACACCGCCCGAGGCAATCACCGGGATTCCAACGGTTTCACTGATGGCGCGCGTCACACCCAGGTCATAACCACTCTTCACGCCGTCCTGGTCCATGCTGGTAAGGAGGATCTCGCCAGCGCCCAGGTCTTCCATCTTCTTCGCCCACAGCACCGCGTCCAGGCCCGTAGGCTTGCGTCCGCCATGAGTGAAGATTTCCCAGCGCGGGGTTTCACCCGGCTTGGAGACCTTCTTCGCATCGATGGCCACGACGATGCATTGCGAGCCAAAGCGTGCCGCTGCTTCGCCAACGAACTCCGGGTTGAACACCGCCGCCGTATTGATCGACACCTTATCGGCGCCGGCATTCAGCAGGTTGCGGATGTCCTGCACGGTGCGCACGCCGCCACCGACAGTGAGCGGAATAAACACCTGGCTGGCCATGCGCTCAACCGTGTGCAACGTGGTGTCGCGCCCGTCGACGCTGGCGG
>NKIE01000792.1 GCA_002256055.1 Pseudomonas sp. PGPPP3
AATGTGCTGGCCGACGGGCACCGAACCGACAAAGGAAATGGCGCGAATGTCCGGATGGGTGAGCAGGGCGTCGACCTGTTCGCGACCGCCGTGCAGCACCTGCAACACGCCTTTCGGTGCGCCGGCTTCGATAAACAGCTCGGCCAGGCGATTGGGGGTCATCGGGTCCTGTTCCGAGGGCTTGAGGATAAAGGTGTTACCGGCGGCGATGGCTAGCGGGAACATCCACAGCGGAATCATCGCCGGGAAGTTGAACGGGGTGATGCCCAGGCATACGCCCAAGGGTTGCATCCAGCTGGCGGTGTCGATACCGCGAGCGACGTTCTCCATGGTCTCGCCCATCATCAGGCTGGCGATATTGGCGGCCTGCTCGACCACTTCAATGCCGCGCCAGACATCGCCCTTGGCGTCGGCGAAGGTCTTGCCGGTTTCCGCCGCGAGGATCTCCGCCAGTTCGTCGTGGTGCTCCTTGAGCAGGTGCTGATAACGCAGCATCAGCCGGGCACGGTCCGACACCGGTACCTCGCGCCAACTGAGGAAGGCCTGCTTGGCGCTGGCGATGGCGGCCTCGATCTCTTCGTGGGTGGCTTTCGGCGCGAGGGCCAGCACGTGTTGGGTGGCCGGGTCGGTTACTTCGATTAGCTCGCGGGAGCGGCTTTCGACCCAGTCACCATCGATCAGTTGCAGGATTGTCTTCGCCATCGTCTGCTCCAGTGGCCCGTGGATCGGGCTTGATGGCACTTTTATAGCCTGGGTCGCCGCTGTTGTGGATTGACGATCTTGCTCAATGGATGGACGATCTTGGCATTGAGCGTGACAGGCAATCCTTATGAGCAGTCGTGTACAAACCTCCAACTGGCCGCTGCCGGCCAATGGCTTGCGCTTTGTCAC
>NKIE01000793.1 GCA_002256055.1 Pseudomonas sp. PGPPP3
GACGGCACGCGCCGCCGACGCCTTCCGCGAGCTCTTCGAGACCGATTGCGATGTCTTCTTCGTCTTCAACGGAACGGCGGCCAACTCGCTGGCGCTCGCGGCACTGAGCCAGTCTTATCACAGCGTGATCTGCGCCGACACGGCCCATGTCGAGACCGACGAGTGCGGCGCGCCGGAATTCTTCTCCAATGGTGCCAAGCTGCTGGTGGCGCGCACGACGAACGGCAAGCTGACGCCAGCGGACATCGAAGCCATCGCGACGCAGCGCAAGGACATCCACTTCCCGAAGCCGCGTGTCGTGACGATGACGCAGGCCACCGAAACCGGGCGCATCTACTCTCTCGACGAGACCCGCGCGATCGGAGACAGCTGCCGGCAACTGGGCTTGAGTCTGCACATGGATGGCGCGCGCTTTGCCAATGCCTGCGCAAGCCTGCTTTGCAGCCCAGCCGAGATGACCTGGCGCAGCGGCGTGGACGTGCTGTGTTTCGGCGGCACCAAGAACGGCATGGCGCTGGGCGAAGCGGTGCTGTTCTTCGATCGCTCACTGTCGACCGACTTCGCCTACCGCTGCAAGCAGGCCGGGCAACTCGCGTCGAAGATGCGCTACCTTGCCGCGCCTTGGGCGCGGATGTTCGAGACCGGCGCGTGGCTGACCAATGCCCGGCATGCGAACGCGAGTGCGCAGCGCTTCGCCAACAAGATTGCAGGCCTGTCGGGCGTGGAATTGATGGCTCCGGTGGAGGCCAACGCGGTGTTTCTCCGCTTGAGCGAAGCTGTTGCGCGACACCTGCGCGACCGCGGCTGGGAGTTCTATACGTTCATCGGGGGCGGGGCGCGCTTCATGTTCGCCTGGGATGCGCTGAGCGACCGGATCGACGCCCTGGCCC
>NKIE01000794.1 GCA_002256055.1 Pseudomonas sp. PGPPP3
CGTCGCCGCCGGTCAGCCGTTCAACCTGACCCCTTACGGCACTGAGACCATGCACGTGCTGCGCGCCGAGAAGGGTTTCATCATCGTTGGCCAGGACACCGACGGCTCGGTAACCCCGGACGACCTCAACATGGGCTGGTGCGTCGGCCGGAGCAAGCCGTTCTCGTGGATCGGCTGGCGCGGCATGAACCGTGAAGATTGCCTGCGCGAGGAGCGCAAGCAACTGGTTGGCCTCAAGCCGCTGGACCCGCAGCGTGTGCTGCCGGAAGGCGCGCAACTGGTGTTCAACCCGCAGCAGAGCATCCCGATGAGCATGGTCGGTCACGTCACCTCCAGCTATTACAGCGCGAGCCTGGGCTACAGCCTGGCCCTGGCGCTGGTCAAGGGTGGCCTCAAGCGTCTCGGTGAGCGGGTGTTCGCACCACTGGCCGATGGCAGCGTGATCGAAGCCGAAATCGTCAGCTCGGTGTTCTATGACCCCAAAGGGGACCGCCAGAACATCTGAGGGCTCCGCGCGCAACGGTAGGCTCCCGCGTGCTGGCGCCTACCGATCAACCGACAACATCGACAGGTTAAGAACATGGCCGCAATCAACCAATACCTGCAACGCCCGGCCGAACTGGCCGGCGAGTCGCCGCTGCACCACGCCGGCCTGGCGGATCTGGTCGGCAAGAGCAAGAAGAGCGCCGGCATCTGCCTGCGCGAGAAGAAACTGCTCGGCCACCTGACCCTGCGTGGCGATGGCCATGACCCGGCCTTTGCCGCCGGTGTCGAGCACGCCACCGGATTGGCTCTGCCCGGCCCGCTGCAACTGGTCAGCCAGGGAGACAGCTCGCTGCAATGGCTGGGCCCGGACGAGTGGCTGCTGATCGTGCCGAGCGGT
>NKIE01000795.1 GCA_002256055.1 Pseudomonas sp. PGPPP3
AAGAGCAGAAACTGTGCCAGTGGTTTTGTTTTTGATTTGTTTTTTAACCTGTTGAAATTAAACGATTATTTTTAGATTGTTGAGGTGTGCTGATGTTGGATTATTCGGTATGCCGAATCCTGACTTGGGTGGCGTTCGGTTTCCCGAATGAGTGAGTGTCCATTCGCCGCCGTATGGGTCGCGCCAGGCAAGTTGCCGCACTGAAACGCAACAGGCCCCGCATTGCGGGGCCTGTTGCGTTTCAGCTGCTGGTGTTTATTCGGTCAGCGGCTTGCTTTTGCCTTTTGGCGCAAAGCGCGCTGCCAGGCCCATGGAGGCGACCACCAGGCGCTGGTACAAGGCCGGTAGCAGGCGCTGCATCAGGTCGCTGGCGATGGCGTCGCCGCCAATCAGAATCCGCCGCTTGTTGGCCAGTACTCCATTGATGATGACCTTGGCGGCCTGTTCCGGCGTGGTACGCAGCAACTGGTCATTGAACTGCTGGCGCGCCTGGTTGGCGTCCTGGCCGGTCACATTGGCCAGGCTGTCGTTCATTCGTGCGGTCAGGGCGATATTGGTCTTGATCCCGCCGGGGTGCACGCAGCTTGCGGAAACCCCGCAGGCAGCCATGTCCAGCTCCTGGCGCAAGGATTCGGTAAAGCCGCGCACGGCAAACTTGCTGGCGTTGTAGGCACTCATGCCGGGCTGGGCGAACAGACCGAAGATGCTCGAGGTGTTGACGATATGGCCGTCACCGCTGCTTTTCAGGTACGGCAGGAACGCCTTGGTGCCGTTGACCACGCCCCAGAAGTTGATGCTCATCACCCACTCGTAGTCGGCGTAGTCATTGCCTTCCACGGTGCCGCCCTGGGCGACGCCGGCGTTGTTGAAGATGGCATTGACC
>NKIE01000796.1 GCA_002256055.1 Pseudomonas sp. PGPPP3
CAACTGGTTGAGGCCGTATTCGTTGAGGCGCTCAGTGGCTTGTGCACTGTTGAGTCCAGCGTCGCTGCTGTGCAGCTGCTGCAGGCAGTGCTCGCTGGTAAGGGCATGCCAATCACAGGGTTCGGACTCGCGCATAGTCGGTGCCTCTGAAGAGAACCCCGAGCCTAACAGCATCCATCGTTCAGCCACCGGCCTGGATCAAGGTAAGTACGCTGGCATGGACAATCCGCGCCTCAATCACTCCCGCAATGCGACAAACGGCTCCGCACGCCGCGTATCGGCCAACACAATGCAATTACGCCCCTGATGTTTGGCCTGGTACAACGCGGCATCGGCAGCATTCAGCCAGGCCGTTGTATCCGTCAGGGCTGGGGTGTAACCGGCGATACCGATACTCAGGCTGACCTGCAAATCCTCGGCCTCGGCAAAGCGCAACGCACTGACCGCTGAGCGCACCCGCTCCAGCACTTCATAGGCCTGAGCCGGAGTGGCGCGTGGCAACAACACACAAAACTCATCGCCACCATAACGCCCAGCAGTATCCGCACCGCGCAGATTACGGCTGATGCACTCACCAACTTCACGCAACACGCTATCACCAGCCACATGACCGTGGCGGTCATTGGCGTGTTTGAAGTGGTCGACATCGATCAACACCAGGCAAGCCGGCGTCGCTATCTGCCGACAGCGCTCGAACTCCAGCGCCAGGCATTCCTTCCAGTAACCACGATTGAACAACTGCGTCAGGCTGTCGGTACGACTCAAGTCACGCAAAGCCTGCTTGCTGCGACCCAGCTGTACCGCCAGTTGGTAAAGCACCAGACCAATGGTCAGCGGATGCAGCACCAGCATAGGAATACAGGCGTAAAT
>NKIE01000797.1 GCA_002256055.1 Pseudomonas sp. PGPPP3
CTGTTTGTAGCTGGTACAGGCCTTGCATTGTGCTGGTGCGCAACAATGGTGGTGCGCCCTGTTAGTGGGCGTTGCTGGCTGCGGGATTAGCCGCTTTAAATCACCCTAACCTTATGATTAACAAGGTAAAAGCACTCTTTATTGAGGGTTGGTCCAACAAGCTATGCCCCTATTTAAAGCGCTGTTGTCGGTCGTGTCAGGGTATTAAGGCATCAGGATGGTGCATTCTTGGCTCGATCTGAACTGCTTTGGTGCTTTTCCCACTCTGCTAGGGCTGTCATCCCATGGATAACCTGCAAAACGCCGTGAACAGTCTGGTTCATGGCTCCAATACGCTGTTCATTCTGCTCGGTGCGGTGATGGTGCTGGCCATGCACGCCGGCTTTGCCTTCCTTGAAGTCGGCACTGTGCGGCAGAAGAACCAAGTCAATGCACTGTCGAAGATCATCTCTGACTTTGCCGTGTCGACTCTGGCTTATTTCTTCGTTGGCTACTGGATTGCCTACGGGGTGACCTTTATGGCCCCGGCTGCTGAGTTGACCACGGATCACGGTTACGCACTGGTTAAATTCTTCTTCCTGCTGACATTCGCGGCGGCGATCCCAGCGATCATCTCTGGCGGCATTGCCGAGCGTGCCAAGTTTGGCCCGCAATTGTGCGCCACCCTGCTGATCGTGGCGTTTATCTACCCATTCTTCGAAGGCATTATCTGGAACGGCAACTTTGGCCTGCAGACCTGGTTGGCCGAGCGCTTTGGCGCCAGCTTCCACGACTTTGCCGGTTCGGTGGTTGTACACGCGGTGGGCGGCTGGTTGGCGCTGGCGGCGGTGCTGTTGCTGGGGCAGCGTAATGGTCGTTATCGCGAGG
>NKIE01000798.1 GCA_002256055.1 Pseudomonas sp. PGPPP3
TGACACTCGACCACTCGAGTAAAAATCAGCGCGTCATCCAACCCCATGATTGTTTCTCACAAGCAACAAAGTTTCCGAATAGTACCGACTACTTACACTCAGGGAACACTGTTAGATTGGCCAGCTTTTCACCTGCCACCCGCCGAGTCACGCCATGCCTGCCCAATTGCAACGTCGCCTGCTGATTTTTGCCGTTCTGCTGACACTGGTGGTGGGCAGCCTGTTTGCTCACTGGCTGCTGATCGGGCGTTTTATCGAAAGCACCGACAACGCCTACGTGCAGGGTGAAATCACCCGTGTTTCCAGCCAACTGAGTGCCCGAGTTGCCAAGGTGTTGGTAGGCGACAACCAGCACGTGCAAAAAGGCGACTTGTTGCTGGAGCTGGAAGCCGACGATTTCCGCCTGGCTCTCGACCGCGCCCGCGCCGCCCTCGCCACCCGCGAGGCCGAGCAACTGCAAGCGCGCAGCAAACTGACCCAGCAAGCCAGCCTGATTGCCGCCAGCCAGGCCGATGTGGGCGCCAGTGAAGCGACCCTCGGCCGCACCCAGATTGACTTGTCCCGCGCCCGCACCCTGCGCAAACCCGGCTACGTCTCGGAAGAACGGGTCACCACCCTGGCCGCCGACAGCCGCATCGCTCGCTCCCAAGTGAGCAAAGCCCAGGCCGACCTGCAGGCCCAGCGCCAACAAGTCGATGCGCTGGATGCCGAGATCAAGCGCCTCGACGCGCAAATCGCCAACGCCCGTGCCGAAGTGGCCCAAGCCGAACTTAACCTCGGCCGCACGCAGATCCGTGCCCCCATCAGCGGCCTGATCGGCCAGCGCGCCGCCCGCAACGGCCAGTACGTACAAACCGGCACCTACCT
>NKIE01000024.1:0-6513 GCA_002256055.1 Pseudomonas sp. PGPPP3
CGGATACCCCACCAGCTGCTCGCTGCCTTCGCTGATAAAGGCAAAGTCCACCGGTGCGTCCGGCTGTGGCCGCTCCAGGCGAAACACCAGGCCCGGCACATTGGCGGCGATGCCCTGCAGGCGCGCCTCGCTTTCCTGCAAGGCGGCCAGGGCGCGACGGCGCTCGGTGACGTCGGTGAGGTAGACCACCAGGTATTCGGCCTGACGGAAACGCAGAAAACTCAGCGACACATCGGCCGGTAAGGTGCTGCCATCGGCGCGCAGGCAGTTGCTCTCGAAGCTCAACGGCTCTTCACCGCCGCTGCGTACGCGCTTCCACAGGGCCAGCCAGCGGTCCATCTGCAAACTCGCTTCGATCTCAATCAGCGGCCGCGCCAGCAACCCTCCGGCGCCGTAGCCAAGCATCTGTTCGGCAGCGCGGTTGGCATAGCCGATATGGCTGTCCCAGTTGACCCAGAGGATGCCGACCGTGCTCTGATCGATGGAGAATTGAGTCAGGCGCAGCGCCTGCTCAGCCGCCTCGCGTGACTCAATCGCTTGGCGTGCCTCCAGCAAGCCGCGCTCCCGGCGCAGGGCAAACAGGATGGCCAGGGCAGCCAGCAACAGTACCGTCAGCAGGGCACTGAGGTTCTGCCAGAACCCCGGCGACTCACTCAGGCGCGGGTATTTGAGCTGCAGCCAGCGCCCGCGCAACTGATCCAGTTGCTTGGGCGACAGGCTGCGCAGAGCACTGTCGATCAGCCCCGAGAGCTGCGGCCAATCGCGCCGCGAGGCAACCCGCAACAACTGCGGCAGGCCGATATCGGCCACCACTGCCAGCTCGGCAAACTCGCTTTCCCGAGCCAGCCGGCTGAACTGCGCCTCGTCGATCACCGCATAGCGCACCTGCTGACTGAGCACCTGACGCAAGGCTTGGCGCTCACCACTGACGCCTTGCAGGCTGAGATTCAAATAGGTGCCGCGCAGGTAATCGGCCACGACGCTGGGCATGCGCACGGCCACCGGTTCAGTGGAACTGAGCTGTTCCAACTCCACCGCCGTACCGCCATTGCGCGCGCCCACCAACAATTGCGGCACGCGCATATAGGGGTCGGAATACAACCACAGGCGCAGACCCGCCGGGGTCTGACTGAGACCGGGAGCCAGATCGACCAGGCCTTTACGCACCGCCGCCTCCAGTGCCGCCTGATCAGCATACTGCTGCCACACTAGTTCCACTTGCAGGGCGCTGGCCAGCCAGGTCATCAGCTCGACATTGAGCCCGGATAGCTGCTGCAGGCGCCGGTCAAACTGCACAAACGGCGCCTGCAAAACCACCCCGACACGCAACTGCCGATGCTGATCCAGCCAAGCGCGCTGCGCGCTGTCCAGCGCCAGCGGTTCGACCGTCGTAGCGTAGGCTGGGGCAAACAAGGCCGTGCCAGCCAACAGGCTGATCACCAGCAAACTTCGAATCATGCCGAGCACAACATGCCGCTCCCGATCTGCAGATTGAAAAAGCCATCCGGCCTTAATACGTCAGACTTATCCGGCAGGCCGCCAACAGACGCAAGCGGCGCCTGACAAATCACGGCCCAGCTATTAGGCTGAACGAACTACTCCCGGCCTGGACTGTTCTGATGTCTCGCACACTTGCTTCGACACTTTCACTCTGCTGCCTGACCCTGCTGCTGCCCTGCACCACCCCCACCTGGGCGGAAGAACAAGCTCCAGCAGCACCCGCAGAGGCCGCACCGGCCACCACAGATTCTCCGGCAGACGCCTCCGCCGAGACACCGGCCGCGCCACCCACCGAGCACGTCGCTGTACCCGAGCGCAGCGAGAACGAAGCTCAGGCCTTGGAACAGCAACTACCCAACGCTGAGCAGCAGCAACTCGCGGCCAGCGATGGCAACTTTCTCGCCTTGTGGAAGCCAGCCAATGCAGCCGAGGCCAGCGGTGTGGTTATCCTCATTCCAGGCGACAGCGAAAGCGCCGACTGGCCGCAAGCCATCGGCCCACTGCGCAACAAACTGCCCGATGTCGGCTGGAGCAGCCTGAGCCTGACCCTGCCCGACCCCCATGACCAGGCACCTCAGGTCGCGCCAGCACCTAGCGAAACCGCCAACGCAACCGCCGAGACCGATCCAGCGGCGCCCGCCACTGACACGGCGCAAGCGGCGCCAGATGCAACACCTGCCCCCACAACCCAAGCCATCGCTGCCCCCGAAGCAGGCCCTCTGACCCAGGCCACGCCGGAGCAGCACGCCGAGCGCGTACTGGCCCGCATTCAGGCCGCCGTGGCATTTGCCCAGACGCAGAAACCCAAACGCATCGTGCTGCTCGGCCATGGTTCCGGCGGCTACTGGGCAGCCCGTTACCTGGGCAGCAGCCCAAGCCCAGAAGTGCAAAATCTACTGCTGGTGGCCGCCACGGTGCCGGAAGGCTTTAGCCCGCCACTGGAGGAGTTGGTTCCCGGCCTGAAGCTGGCAGTGGGGGATTTCTACTACAAGGATCAGCCCGCCGACCGCACCGCTGCGCTAAAGCGCCAACAAGCCAGCAAGCGCCAAACCCAACCCGCTTATGTCCAGGTGGCGATGAAAGCCTTGCCAGGCAATCCGACGACCGAACAAGAGCAGTTGTTCCGCCGTATTCGTGGCTGGCTCAGCCTCGACGTCAAAGCGCCCGCGGCTAAGTAAGCCAGCTAGTGAAGCGATGCGTTGTTGAGGGCACTTATTCGCCACGAAACCCGATTAGCACCGGCCTTATGTTTCAAACAGCGTGAAACACGGCACTAGCGCGGACTGTGGCGCTGACGTAGCAAGGCATAGGCACGGTGCAACTCGCTGGTGATTTCCGTGGCCTCGCGCAGGCGCGCGGCACCGGCACCCGCGCCGGCCAGCTTGTCCGGGTGATGGCGACTGAGCAGGCGCCGGTAGGCTTGCTTGATTTGCGCCGGCGTGGCTTCGCGGCTGACGCCGAGCAGGCGCAGCGCCTCAAGCTCGGCGTCAACACTGCGCACCTCACCCCGCGCACGGCGAACATAAGGCACCTCCAGTGCCAGCACCGCATCGCGGCGCCAGCCCAGCCATTGGCCCCAGCCCAGAATCAACTCACGCGTGGACGACGGCACCTGCCCTTCGGCCCAGGCCAGGCGCCAGCAGGCACATAGCAACCCTTCAACCGTCACATCCTGCCCGCGCAATTGCCGCAGCGGCCGACGTAGATCGTCTGCGGGGGTCTTGCCACGATTAAAGGCCTCGACTGCGCGCTGCTGCGCCGCACCATCCAGCTGCATCCGGCGCATTTCCTCGCGCGCTTGCTGGATATGAGCGGGGCGCACGGCTCCGCCGCTCTTGGCCAAGCGCCCAAGCAGGACAAATAACAGCTCCTGCTCGCCCAGTCCGGGCTTGCCGCCCATGCGCAGGCGCAAATCGGCCCAAGAGCGCAGTTGCAGACGACGGTCCAGCACCTGCCCGAGCAACGCACCAAGCAGCGCGCCGGGAATGCTCGCCAACAGCAGTCCGGCCAGCGCCCCGAGCAACGTGAGCGGCCAGAACACCCTAGCCACGCTCCGCAAGCAACTGCTCGACTTCAGCCAGACGCTCATGGGTGCCGACATCCACCCAGCGACCGCCGTAGCGCTCACCACTGACCTGGCCAGCCGCCATGGCCTGACGCAATAACGGCGCCAGCTTGAAGGCGCCGTCCGTACAGCCGGCAAACAGGTGCGGGCTGAGCAACGCCAGACCGCTGTAGGTCAGGCTCGGCTGCCCGGCGCTGGCGTTTAGCACCTGGCCATCCTGCAGGGCAAAATCGCCCTGCGGGTGGTGTGCTGGATTGTCCACCAGTACCAGATGGGCCAGCCCATTCAGACTGCGTGGCAGATTATCGAAACTGTAATCCGTCCAGATATCACCATTGACCAGCAGAAACGGCTCGGCGCCCAGCAACGGCAGGGCGCGAAAGATTCCGCCACCGGTTTCCAGCGGCTCGTGCTCCGCCGAATAGCGGATCTGCACGCCAAAGCGCCCACCGTCACCCAGATAATCCTCAATTTGCTGGCCGAGCCAGGCGTGGTTGATCACCACGTCGCAGATCCCGGCCGCCGCCAGGGCACGCAGGTGATACTCGATCAAGGGCACGCCGGCCACTGGCACCAGCGGCTTGGGTGTATGCAGGGTCAAAGGGCGCAGGCGCTCACCCTTGCCGGCGGCCAGGATCATCGCCTTCATGCCGGCACATCCGCCGCCTGCGGCAGGCTGGCCAGCAGTTCGCCCAGCTCAGCCAGCTCCGGTCGGCGCGCCAGCACTTCGTGGATATAGGCAAAGAAGCGCGGCACGTCGCCCAGGTATTTGGGCTTGCCATCGCGATGGCAAATCCGCGCGAAGATGCCGATGACCTTGAGGTGGCGCTGCACGCCCATCAGATCGCTGGCCCGCAGAAAGTCCTCCAACTGCGCCTGCACCGGGATGCCGACCGCCTGGGCCTGCTGCCAATACTGTTCGAGCCAGCCACGCACTCGCTCGGGCGGCCAACTGAGGAAGGCGTCTTTAAATAGGCAGGTCACGTCATAGGTCACCGGGCCGTAGACCGCATCCTGAAAATCCAGCACGCCCGGATTGGGGCTGCTGAGCATCAGGTTGCGCGGCATATAGTCACGGTGCACCAGAACCTGGGGCTGGGCCAGGGCGCTGTCGATCAAGACGCTGCAGATCCGCTGCCATGCGGCCGCCTGCTCGGTATTCAAGGTCAGTTGCAGGTGCTTGGCCAGGTACCAGTCGGGAAACAACTGCAGCTCGCGACGCAGCAAAGCGTCGTCGTACACCGGTAAGCCATCCGTCAGGGGCAGTTGCTGGAACTGCAACAAGGCACTCAAGGCCGCGGCGAATAGCTCATCGGCGTTGTCCGCAGTGATCACGTCCAAGTAGGTCTGCCGACCCAGATCAGGCAGCAGCAGAAAGCCTTGCGCCAGGTCGGCCGCAAGAATCTGCGGCACATGCACGTCGGCCTGGGCCAGCAGCCCGGCGACCTTAACGAAGGGCGTGCAGTCTTCCTGGGGCGGTGGTGCATCCATCACGATCAACGTACGCCCACCCCCTTCCCAGCGAAAATAACGGCGGAAGCTGGCGTCACTGCTGGCACTGGTGAGGCTGGCCGGCGGCACGGCGCCCCAACCTTGGCGAGCAAACAGGGCCGGCAATTGCAGCTCCAGCCAGTGGCGCAGCTGGGTTAAACGTAGATCTTCATCAGGCATTGCAAGGGTCTCCGACGGCGCTAGCCGTTGCGCGGGTCATGCTTTATTATCCAGCATCTTTTTCAGCCCATCGAGAGGCATGCAGCTTCCTGCATGTTGATGGCGCGCAGGAAGCCCGGAAAACAAGATGGCAGTAAAATCCCCCGCGTTCCGCAAAAAATTTCCATTGCTGGTCACAGGCAGCTTGCTGGCTATGCAGCCATTGGCCGCGCCCTTCGCTGTGGCCGCCGAGCAGTTCGACTGCCAAGTGTCCGCCTCCGGCGGCTGGGCCTGCGCCCCAAAAAGCACCGCGGCCAAGCTGCCACCACGGCCGGCTCACAGCACCACCGCTGTCAGTGCCGTGGCCGCTGAGGGCGCTGGCGATACCAGCACCGCGAAAACGGCACTGGTCACCGACAGCAAAGGCAAGGGCCTGAGCTCGCGCAGCGCCGACTATAGCCATCTCGACTGGGTACCGCGCGACAAACTCAGCGCCGCCCAACTGGCTGAAACCGGACCTTACTGCGCCGGCGCCTATATCGAGCCAACGCGGCCGGGCATGAACGACGACACGCCGCTGAATGACGCGCCGATGTTCGTTTCCGCCAAAGCTTCGCGTTTCGAGCAAGAACAGCAAGTCGCCACCCTGGCCGGTGATGTTGTGCTGCGCCAGGCCGGCCTGCAGGTTGAAGCTGACGAAGCCAGCCTGTACCAGACCGAAAACCGTGGCGAACTGGTCGGCAATGTACGCTTGCGCGACAAAGGCGCCCTAGTCGTCGGCGACCGTGCCGAGCTGCAACTGGACACCGGTGCGGCGAAAATCGACAACGCCGAATACGTCATGCACAAAGGCCATGTGCGCGGCAACGCGCTGTACGCCAAGCGCCAGGAAGACGCCATCATCCGTCTCAAGGACGGTACTTACACCCGCTGCGAGCCTGGCAACAATGCCTGGCACCTGAAGGGCAACAACATAAAGCTGAACCCGGCCACCGGCTTCGGCACGGCAACTAACGTCACCCTGCGGATTAAAGACATACCGGTGTTCTACACCCCGTATATCTACTTCCCGATTGATGACCGTCGTCAGTCCGGCTTCCTCGCTCCGAGCATCAGTTCGTCCAGCGACAACGGCATGACCCTGCAGACGCCTTATTACTTCAACCTCGCGCCCAACTACGATGCCACCCTCTATCCGACCTATATGGCCGATCGTGGCTTGCTGCTGGAAGGCGAAGGTCGCTACCTGACCAAGAGCAGCGAAGGGCAGATCGGCGCAGCCATCCTCAACGATGAAA
>NKIE01000024.1:6523-13976 GCA_002256055.1 Pseudomonas sp. PGPPP3
AGCTCGGCGCAGCCATCCTCACCGATGAAAATGACGACCGCAAACTGCAGTCCGAATATGAAGACACCCGCTGGATGTACAGCTGGCAGCACAAAGGCGGCCTGGACTCGCGCCTATTGAGCGAAGTGGACTTCACCGACATCAGCGACCCCTACTACTTCCAGGACCTGGACACCGACCTGGGCATCGACACGCCCAGCTTCGTTAACCAGCAAGGCGCATTGACCTGGCGCGGCGACAGCTACACCGCGCGCCTGAATGCCCACGCCTATGAAATGGCCACGGTTACCGAGATCACCCCGTACAACCGCCTACCGCAGATCACCCTGGATGGCGTAGTACCGGTCGAGGCCGGCGGCCTGAAGATGACTTACGCCAGTGAACTGGTTCGCTTCGACCGCGACCTGCGCAAAGGCTACTTCACCGACGAAGATGGCAACACCGGCACCGATGCCCAGCGCTGGTATGACGACCGCATCAGCGGTTTAGCTCGGGCCAACGGTGATCGCACCCATGTTGCGCCCGGCCTAAGCCTGCCGATGAGCAACAGCTACGGCTATGTCACTCCATCGATCAAGTACCTGTACACCGATTACGACCTGACCCTGGACAGCATCGGCAAAGGCGACTTGGCTAACCAAGGCACAACATTCGACGACGCCCCGGATCGCGGAGTAGCTGTCTCCAGCGTCGACAGCGGTCTGTACTTCGATCGCGACACCCAGCTGTTCGGCAAAGACTACCGGCAGACCCTGGAACCGCGACTGTTCTACCTCTATGTACCGGAAGAGAAACAGGACGACATCCCGATCTTTGACAGTGGCGAAAGCCGCTTCAACTACGCCTCGCTGTTTCGCGAAAACCGCTTCAGCGGCCGCGACCGGGTGGGTGATGAGAACAAGCTGTCTCTCGGCGTGACCAACCGCTGGATTGAACCTAACGGCTTCGAGCGGCAGACCTTCAGCATCGGCCAGGCAGCCTACTTTGCCGACCGTAAAGTGCAGATGCCGGGCATCGACTACCGCGATCGTGCCGATGCCACGAGCTCAAAATCACCTTACGCGCTGGAGCATCTCTACCGCTTCAACCGCGACTGGCGCCTGTCGTCCGACTTCAACTGGGACGAGAGCACCCACAGCACCCGTTCGGGCAGTGCGATGTTCCACTACCAGCCGCAGGACAACCTCAACAAGGTGGTCAACCTCGGTTATCGCTACAGCAACGACACCGTGGTCTACGACCCGGAGAGTGGCACCTGGCAGCAGGGCGGCGATTACGGCAACCCGGGCGACAGCAACTACATCAAGGATTACTACAAAGTCAGTCAGCACGACTTCTCCACCATCTGGCCGCTGGTGCCACAGTGGAGCGTCATTGCCCGTTGGCAGCATGACTACAACCGCAACCGCACCCTGGAAGCCTTTGGTGGCTTCGAGTACGACAGTTGCTGCTGGAAACTGCGCCTGATCAATCGCTACTGGGTCGACAATAACGAAGTCAGCCTGTCCCCTTCCCAGAACGAGCAAGGCGACCACGGGATTTTCCTGCAGATCGTGCTCAAAGGCCTCGGCGGTGTCGTAGGCAACAAGACTGGGACTTTCCTCGACCAAGGCATTCAAGGTTATCGTGAACGTGAAGACCAAGCTTTCTGATTGTCTGCGCCCGCTGTTGCTGGGCGCAGTGTTTCTCGGTACCTCGGTACACGCCGAAGTACAGCCCCTCGACCGCGTAGTGGCCATCGTTGATACCGACGTGGTCATGCAAAGCCAGCTGGACCAACGCGTACGTGAAGTGCAGCAGACCATTGCCAAGCGCGGTGACAGCCTGCCGCCTGAGCATGTTCTGAGCCAGCAGGTGCTTGAGCGCCTGATCATCGAGAACATCCAGCTGCAGATCGGCGACCGCTCCGGCATTCGCATCACTGACGAAGAGCTCAACCAGGCCGTCGGCACCATTGCCCAGCGTAACAACCTGAGCCTAGAGCAGTTCCGCGCCGCCCTGGAGCGTGACGGCCTGTCCTATGAGGACGCCCGCGAGCAGATCCGTCGGGAAATGATCATCAGCCGTGTGCGTCAACGCCGGGTGGCCGAACGTATCCAGGTCAGCGACCAGGAAGTGGAAAACTTCCTGGAGTCGGAAAGCGGCAAGATGCAGCTGTCGGTTGAATACCGCCTGGCCAACATCCTGATTCGCGTGCCGGACGCCGCCTCGGCCGAAGAGATCCAGGCCGCCGATCGTCGGGCTCAAGAGCTTTACCAGCAACTGCAGCAAGGCGCTGACTTTGCCCAGCTGGCGATTGCCAGTTCGGCCAGTGAAACCGCTCTCGAGGGCGGCAACATGGGCTGGCGCAAAGCAGCCCAACTGCCGGCACCGTTTGACTCGATGATCGGCGCTTTGAGCGTCGGCGAAACCAGCGAGCCGATTCGCACGCCAGGCGGCTTTATCCTGATCAAGCTGCTGGAAAAACGCGGCGGCGAGACCCAAGTTCGCGACGAAGTGCATGTGCGTCACGTACTGATCAAACCGAGCGAAATTCGCAGTGAAGCCGAGACCAAGCGCCTGGCCGAGCGCGTTTATGAGCGCATCATGGCCGGCGAAGACTTCGCCGAACTAGCGAAAGACTTCTCGGAAGATCCGGGTTCAGCCCTCAACGGCGGCGATCTCAACTGGATCGATCCGAAAGCCCTAGTGCCGGAATTCCGTGCAGTGATGGCGCAAACCGAAAGCGGTGAAGTGTCCAAACCGTTCAAGAGCGCCTTCGGCTGGCACGTCCTGCAGGTCATGGGCCGCCGCGCCACCGACGGCAGCGAGCAGTTCCGCAAGCAACAAGCCCTCAGCGTTCTGCGTAACCGCAAATACGAAGATGAGTTGCAAGCCTGGCTGCGCCAGATCCGCGACGAGGCCTACGTAGAAAGCAAACTGTGAGCCTGCCCCGCTTTGCCGTTACCCCCGGCGAGCCAGCCGGCATTGGTCCCGACCTGTGCCTGTTGCTCGCCGCACAAGCCCAGCCATACCCGCTGATCGCCATCGCCAGCCAGCCTTTGCTGGCGGCGCGGGCGAGCCAGTTGCAACTGGCGGTGCAGTTAATCCCCGTTGAGCCCGGCCACTGGCCCGAGCAACCGGCAGCTGTAGGCAGCCTGTACGTCTGGGACACGCCACTGAGCGCCCCCGTGGTGGCCGGCCAGTTGGACCCCGCCAACGCAGCTTATGTCCTGGAAACCTTGCACCGCGCAGGTTCCGGCTGCCTCAACGGCGACTTCGTCGGGATGATCACCGCGCCCGTACACAAAGGCGTGATCAACCAGGCTGGCATCCCCTTCTCCGGTCACACCGAATACCTGGCCGAGCTGACCCACACTGAACAGGTGGTGATGATGCTCGCCACCCATGGTCTGCGGGTTGCGCTGGTAACCACCCACCTGCCCCTGCGCGATGTCGCTGATGCCATCACGCCTGAGCGCCTCGAACGGGTCACCCGCATCCTGCATGCCGACCTGGTCAACAAGTTCGGCATTGCCGCGCCGCGCATCCTGGTCTGCGGCCTCAACCCCCATGCCGGCGAAAGCGGGCACATGGGCCGCGAGGAAATCGACATCATCGAGCCGTGCCTGGCACGCCTGCGTGACGACGGCTTGAACCTGATTGGCCCGCTGCCCGCCGACACCCTGTTTACGCCCAAGCATCTGGAGCACTGCGATGCTGTGCTGGCCATGTACCACGATCAGGGCCTGCCCGTACTCAAGTACAAAGGCTTTGGCGCGGCCGTGAACATCACCCTCGGCCTGCCGATTATCCGCACCTCGGTCGACCACGGCACCGCCCTGGATCTGGCTGGCAGCGGCAAAGTCGATACCGGCAGCCTGCAGGTGGCGCTGGAAACCGCCTACCAGATGGCCGTTCACGACTAAGCGCAACCACCGAACGGTGTGGCTTTGCTGTTAAACTGCCGGCCTTTTGCATTCGCTCAAGCGTATCGCTTGGGGCCCGGAGCCGCGTCCATGACCGAGAATTACCAACACCGCGCGCGTAAGCGCTTCGGCCAGAACTTCCTGCACGATGCTGGGGTGATTCACCGCATCCTGCGCGGCATCCACGCCCGTCCGGGCGAGCGCCTGCTGGAAATCGGTCCAGGTCAAGGGGCACTCACCGAAGGTCTGCTCAACAGCGGCGCACAGTTGGATGTGATCGAACTGGACCACGATCTGGTGCCGATTCTGCGCGCCAAGTTCGGCAGCAACCCGGCCTTCAACCTGCACCAGGGCGATGCCCTGAAGTTCGACTTCAACAGCCTCAACCCGGAGCCGCGCAGCCTGCGCGTGGTCGGCAACCTGCCGTACAACATCTCGACCCCGCTGATCTTCCATCTACTGGCCAATGCCGGGGTGATCCGCGACATGCACTTTATGCTGCAAAAGGAAGTGGTCGAGCGCCTGGCTGCCACCCCTGGCGGCGGTGACTGGGGCCGCCTGTCGATCATGGTGCAGTACCACTGCCGCGTGGAACACCTGTTCAACGTCGGCCCAGGCGCCTTCAATCCACCGCCGAAAGTCGACTCCGCCATCGTCCGTCTAACCCCCCACGACGTACTGCCGCACCCAGCCAAGGACCATCGCCTGCTTGAACGCGTGGTCCGCGAAGCCTTTAACCAACGGCGTAAAACCCTGCGTAACACCCTCAAGGCCCTGCTCAGCACAGCTGAAATCGAAGCCGCCGGTGTTGATGGCAGCCTGCGCCCGGAACAGCTCGACCTGGCCGCCTTCGTGCGCCTGGCCGACCAGCTCAGCCTGCAGCCGAGCCCGCAGACAAGCGCCGACTAAGGCCCTAGACTCAGCTTTTGGCCGCACCCACCTGGCGGGCGGCGGCCAAGCGCCAGGCCCTACCGGCTCCGACCCTATTCATCAGCGTCACCTCGCGCTTTCTGCCGGAACAGTCGCAACCGGAACAGAACCGCTTTGCCTTCGCCTACACGGTAACCCTGAACAACAGCGGTCAACAGGCGGCCAAGCTGCTCAGCCGCCACTGGGTGATCACCGATGGCGATGGCCATGTGCAGGAAGTCCGCGGCCCAGGTGTGGTCGGCCAGCAGCCGCGGCTCGAGCCCGGCGAGCAATACAGCTACAGCAGTGGCACCTTAATGACCACCCGCGTGGGCTTTATGCAAGGCAGCTACCAGATGCAGACCGATGACGGCGCCACTTTCGACGCCCCCATCGCCCCCTTCCGCCTAGTGGTCCCAGGAGCGCTGCACTGACATGACCGTCTACGCTGTCGGCGACCTGCAAGGCTGCCTGCAACCGCTGCAATGCCTGCTCAAAGAGGTGGCCTTCGACCCTGCAAAGGATCGCCTTTGGCTGGTCGGCGACCTGGTCAACCGTGGCCCGCAGTCGCTGGAAACCCTGCGTTTTCTCTACGCCATGCGCGATTCCCTAACCTGCGTGCTGGGCAATCACGATTTGCACCTGCTGGCCGTGGCGCACAACCGCGAGCGCCTGAAAAAGGGCGACACCCTGCAGGAAATCCTCGACGCTCCGGATCGCGACGACCTGCTCAACTGGCTGCGCCAGCAAAAGCTCCTGCACTACGACGTCGAACGCGACACCCTGCTGGTGCACGCCGGTATTCCACCGCAGTGGACCCTGAACAAAGCCCTCAAGCGCGCAGCGGAAGTTGAAGACGCCTTGCGCGACGACACTCGCCTGCCGCTGTTTCTCGACGGCATGTATGGCAATCAGCCGAACCGATGGGACAAGGACCTGCAAGGCATCACCCGCCTGCGGGTGATCACCAATTACCTGACCCGCATGCGGTTTTGCAGCGCCGATGGCAGCCTCGATCTGAAAAGCAAGGAGGGCGTCGACAGTGCCCCCGCGGGCTTCGCACCCTGGTTCAGCTACGACAACCGCAAGACTCGCAGCCACAAGATCATTTTCGGCCACTGGGCCGCCCTCGAAGGGCGCTGCACCCAGCCCAACCTTTACGCCCTCGACAGCGGCTGCGTGTGGGGCGGCGCCATGACCCTGCTGAACCTCGACAGCGGCGCAAAACACCAGTGCCAGTGCAACGAACAACGGCGCCCTGTTATGCCCACGACAACGACCCACGAACAACCCAGCAGCGAGGCAAGCCCATGACTGAATTCAAACGCATCGCCCCAGCCCAAGCTCAAGCCCTGCGCGCCCAAGGTGGGGTAGTGGTCGACATCCGTGACCCGCAAAGCTTCGCCCTTGGCCATATCAGCGGCTCCCAGCATTTGGACAACCACTCCTTGCACGACTTCATTGCCAAGGCCGATCTCGACCAGCCACTAGTGGTGGTCTGTTACCACGGCAACTCCAGCCAAAGCGCCGCCGCCTACTTGGTCGGCCAAGGCTTTGCCGAGGTTTACAGCCTGGACGGCGGCATCGAGCTATGGCGCAACACCTACCCCGCCGAAATCAGCCAAAGCGCGGCCGAATAAAAAATATTTCCCCCAGCCAAGCCACACCCCGCGCGCCCTGCACCGCCGCAAGCCGGGCGCAAATTGCCACACCGACTTGACCTCGCCGATTCCGAACTATTCTTTGCAATAGGCCCTGCTTGATCAGAACGAGCTGCCAGCAGCTCATGGCCATTGATGAGATCTTTTGGTGTCCCGGGGGATTCACGTCAGCTGCGTGGCAACCACTGCACGACTGATCCCATGGCGACCCCGAGCCCAGCGAGGTGACGTCATGACTATTTTCAGCCACTTCCAGAACCGCTTCGAGGCCACCCGCCAGGAGGAGTATTCCCTGCAGGAATACCTCGACCTGTGCAAACAGGATCGCAGCGCCTACGCCACTGCCGCCGAGCGTCTACTGATGGCCATCGGTGAGCCGCAACTGGTGGACACCACCAGCAACTCACGACTGTCGCGGATCTTCTCCAACAAGGTGATCCGCCGCTACCCGGCCTTCGCTGACTTCCATGGCATGGAAGAGTGCATCGACCAGATCGTCGCCTACTTCCGCCACGCAGCCCAAGGCCTGGAAGAGAAGAAACAGATCCTCTACCTGCTTGGCCCGGTCGGCGGTGGCAAGTCGTCGCTGGCGGAAAAACTCAAGCACCTGATGGAAAAAGTGCCCTTCTATGCGATCAAGGGCTCGCCAGTGTTCGAGTCTCCCTTGGGGCTGTTCAATGCCGCCGAAGACGGCGCCATCCTCGAAGAAGACTTCGGCATTCCGCAGCGCTACCTGTCCACCATCATGTCGCCCTGGGCGGCCAAGCGCCTGGCCGAGTACGGCGGCGATATCAGCCAGTTCCGAGTGGTCAAACTCTACCCGTCGATCCTCAACCAGATCGCCGTGGCCAAGACCGAACCCGGCGACGAAAACAACCAGGACATCTCCGCACTGGTCGGCAAGGTCGACATCCGCAAGCTGGAGGAATACCCACAGAACGATGCCGATGCTTACAGTTACTCCGGCGCCCTCTG
>NKIE01000025.1:0-6014 GCA_002256055.1 Pseudomonas sp. PGPPP3
TGCTCAAGGAAATGCCCGCCACCCTGCTGATGCGCCCCTTCGGCTGGGACACCCTGGCGGTGCGCATCTTTGAAATGACCAGTGAGGGCGAATGGGCCCGCGCCGCCTTGCCGGCCCTGAGTGTGGTGCTGGTCGGTCTGCTGCCGGTCATAGTGCTGATCCGCCGTTCGGCCCGTGGCACTGGCTGACGGGTGTCCAGTGGCGGACTCAGCGGCTACAATGCGCGCCATTTGCTGCGGCCCAGAGAAATAAACTGGTTTTGCCGAGGCTTTCACGGCGTCGCCCAAGGCGCGCCAAAGCCCAGGCCAGAGCCGCCCGCAGCGTTGCCACGCCCGCAAGGAGTCCTCCATGGGACAGCGCACACCCCTCTACGATCAGCACCTGGCTCTGGGTGCCAAAATGGTCGATTTCGGCGGCTGGGACATGCCGCTGCATTACGGTTCGCAAGTTGAGGAGCACCATCAGGTGCGCCGTGACTGCGGGGTGTTCGACGTGTCGCACATGACCGTGGTGGATGTCAGCGGCGCCCAGGCCAAGGCCTACCTGCAGCATCTGCTGGCCAACGACGTGGAGCGCCTGCAACTGCTGGGCAAGGCCCTGTACAGCGGCATGCTCAATGAGCAGGGCGGGGTGATCGACGACCTGATCGTCTACCTGTGTGCCGACGGCTACCGCGTGGTGGTCAACGCGTCGACCCGCGACAAAGACATTGCCTGGATGGAGCAGCAGACCGCCGGTTTTGACGTCGTGCTCAACGAGCGCGCCGACCTGGCCATGCTCGCCATTCAAGGCCCCCAGGCACGCGCCAAAACGGCCGAACTGGTCAGCACCGCCCGCGCTACCCTGATCCACGGTCTCAAGCCATTTCAGGGCCTGCCCGACGGCGAGTGGTTTATCGCACGCACCGGCTACACCGGTGAAGACGGCCTGGAAATCATGCTGCCGGCCGCCGAAGCTCCGACCTTCCTGGCCGAACTGGTAGGTGCCGGGATCGCCCCGATTGGCTTGGGCGCCCGCGACACCCTGCGCCTGGAAGCCGGGATGAACCTTTACGGCCAGGACATGAGTGAAGAGATTTCGCCCCTGGCCGCCAACATGGCCTGGACCATTGCCTGGGAGCCGGCCAGCCGTGACTTCGTCGGCCGTGCCGCTCTGCAGGCCCAGCAAGATGCCGGCGTGGCCGACAAACTGGTCGGCCTGGTGCTAGAAGAACGCGGCGTGCTGCGCGCTCACCAAGTGGTGCGCGTCGAAGGCGCCGGCGAAGGGGAAATCACCAGCGGCAGCTTCTCGCCTACCCTCGGCAAGTCGATTGCCTTGGCGCGGGTGCCAGCGGCCACCGGCGAGCGCGCCGAAGTGGAAATTCGCGGCAAGTGGTACCCGGTACGTGTGGTGCAGGCGAACTTTGTTCGCCACGGTAAGGCCTTGATCTGATCGACGGTCGGTGCCCGCCGCTGCGGTGGTGGGCATCGTTGACCTGCTAACTTTATTCGGGCACTGCGTTGCCCATCCCTGTTACTGAGGAGCTTCACATGAGCAATATCCCCGCCGATCTGCGTTTTGCCGCCAGCCACGAATGGGCCCGCCTGGAAGCCGATGGTTCGGTCACCGTTGGTATTTCCGACCACGCTCAGGAAGCCTTGGGTGATGTGGTTTTCGTTGAGCTGCCAGAAGTCGGTGCCGAACTGGCTGCCGGCCAGGAAGCCGGTGTGGTGGAGTCGGTGAAGGCCGCTTCGGACATCTACGCGCCGATCGCCGGTACCGTGCTGGCCGTCAACGACGTGCTGACCGACAGCCCTGAGCTGGTCAACAGCGACCCGTACGCCAGCTGGTTCTTCAAGCTGCAGCCGAGCAATGGCGCTGATATAGAAGCGCTGCTCGACGCTGCTGGCTATGCCGCTGCCTGCGCTGCCGAAGCCTGATTACCGGTTAATTCCACAAAGCCTCGTCCTTCGAGGCTTTGTGCATTTTGAGAGCATGAACATGTCCCAGTCCTTGTCCCAACTGCAGCAGTCCGCTGCGTTTTTGCGCCGTCACCTCGGCCCCGATGCGCCTGAGCAGCAAGCCATGCTTGAGGCCCTGGGCCTGAGCAGCCGTGCCGAGCTGATCGAGCAGACCGTGCCGCCGGCGATTCGCCTGAATCGCCCGCTGGACCTGCCGCCGGCGCTGGACGAGGAAGCCGCCCTGGCCAAACTGCGTGGTTATGCCGAGCAGAACCAGCTGTGGACCAGCCTGATCGGCATGGGCTACAACGGCACCGTGACCCCGGCCGTGATCGTCCGCAACGTGCTGATGAGTCCGGGCTGGTACACCGCCTACACCCCCTATCAGCCAGAAATTGCCCAGGGTCGCCTGGAAGCGCTGCTGAACTTCCAGCAACTGACCATCGACCTCACCGGTCTGGACCTGGCCAGCGCCTCGTTGCTCGACGAAGCCACCGCCGCTGCCGAAGCCATGGCCATGGCCAAGCGCGTAGCCAAGAGCAAGAGCAACCTGTTCTTCGTTGACCAGAACTGCCATCCGCAAACCATTTCGGTGGTGCAGACCCGCGCCGAGGCCTTTGGCTTTGACGTGGTGATCGACAGCGTCGACAACCTCGCCAGCCATCAGGTGTTTGGTGCCTTGCTGCAGTACCCGGACAGCTTCGGCGAAATCCGCGACCTGCGCCCGCTGATCGAGCAACTGCACGCCCAGCAAGCCCTGGCATGCGTGGCGGCCGACCTGCTCAGCCTGCTGCTGCTGACCCCACCGGGTGAGTTGGGTGCCGACATCGTGCTCGGCAGCGCCCAGCGCTTCGGCGTACCGATGGGCTACGGCGGCCCGCACGCCGCCTTCTTTGCCTGCCGCGACGAGTACAAGCGCGCCATGCCGGGCCGCATCATCGGCGTGTCGAAAGACGCCCGTGGCAACACCGCCCTGCGCATGGCTCTGCAAACCCGCGAGCAACACATCCGCCGTGAGAAGGCCAACTCCAACATCTGCACCGCCCAAGCGCTGCTGGCCAATATCGCCAGTTTCTACGCCGTCTACCACGGCCCGGCGGGCCTGAAGAACATCGCCCAGCGTGTGCAGCGCCTGACCGCCTTGCTAGCCGCCGGCCTTGAGCAGAAGGGCTTGAAGCGCCGCAACGCGCACTTCTTCGACACCCTGACCGTCGACGTCGGTGATCAGCAGGCGGCGATCCTCGCCCGTGCCCATGTGCAGTGCATCAACCTGCGCGTGGTTGACGCTACGACTCTGGGCGTCAGCCTGGACGAAACCTGCAACGCCGACACCGTGGCCAACCTGTTCGACCTGTTCCTCGGCGAAGACCACGGTCTGGATGTCGCCGTCCTGGACGCTACCGACGTTGCTTCGGGCATCCCGGCTGCGCTGGTGCGTACCTCTGCGTACCTGACCCACCCGGTGTTCAACACCCACCACAGCGAAACCGAAATGCTGCGTTACTTGAAGCAGCTGGAGATCAAGGACCTGGCTCTGAACCAGTCGATGATCCCGCTCGGCTCCTGCACCATGAAGCTCAACGCCACCAGCGAGATGATCCCGATCACCTGGCCAGAGTTCGCCAACCTGCACCCGTTCGTGCCGGCTGAGCAGGCTGAGGGTTACAAGCTGATGATCGACGAGCTGGATGCCTGGCTGCGCGCCGTCACCGGTTTTGACGCCATCTGCATGCAGCCCAACTCGGGTGCCCAGGGTGAATACGCCGGCCTGCTGGCAATCCGCAAATACCACGAGAGCCGTGGTGATGCGCACCGCAATATCTGTCTGATCCCGGCCTCGGCCCACGGCACCAACCCGGCGTCGGCACAGATGGCCAGCATGCGTGTGCAGATCGTCGAGTGCGACACTCAGGGCAACGTCGACCTCGACGACCTGAAGAAGAAAGCCGCCGAGGCTGGCGACCAGTTGTCTTGCCTGATGGCCACCTACCCGTCGACCCACGGTGTGTACGAGGAAGGCATTCGCGAAATCTGCGAAGTTATCCACGCCCACGGCGGCCAGGTGTACATGGATGGCGCCAACCTCAACGCTCAGGTGGGCCTGACCCGTCCGGCCGATATCGGCGCCGACGTGTCGCACATGAACCTGCACAAGACCTTCTGTATCCCTCACGGCGGTGGCGGCCCAGGCATGGGCCCGATCGGCGTGCGTGCGCATCTGGCGCCGTTCGTAGCCGATCACCCAGTGGTCAAGATCGACGGCCCGAACCCCGGCAATGGCGCGGTCAGCGCTGCGCCATGGGGCAGCGCGAGCATCCTGCCGATCAGCTGGATGTACATCGCCATGATGGGCCCGCAGCTGGCCGACGCCACCGAAGTGGCAATCCTCAACGCCAACTACCTGAAAGAAAAACTCAGCGCCGCTTACCCGGTGCTGTTCAGCGGCCGTAATGGCCGAGTGGCCCACGAGTGCATCATCGATATCCGCCCGCTCAAGGCACAGACCGGTATCAGCGAAGAGGACGTCGCCAAGCGCCTGATGGACTATGGCTTCCACGCCCCGACCATGTCGTTCCCGGTACCGGGCACGCTGATGATCGAGCCGACTGAAAGCGAGTCCAAGCATGAGCTGGATCGCTTTATCGAAGCCATGCTCAGCATCCGCGCCGAGATCGCCAAGGTCGAAGCCGGCGAGTGGCCAGCCGAAAGCAACCCGCTCAAGGGCGCGCCGCATTCGCTGGCCGATGTCACCGGCGTGTGGGAGCGGCCGTACAGCATCGCCGAGGCCGTCACTCCGTCGCAGCACACCCGCGACCACAAGTACTGGCCAACGGTGAACCGCGTCGACAACGTCTATGGCGACCGTAATCTGCACTGCGCCTGTGTGCCGGTAGATGACTATCGCTAAGCGCTAGCCACAAACGACAAGGCCGCCCACTGGGCGGCCTTGTCGTTTCTGCGGTGTTCATCCGCCCCGCTTACCAGCGGTTGCGCACTTCTTCGGCAAAACCGGGCAGATGATTGAGTTGCAGGACTTGGCCGTTGTCCAGGGTGACGTGGCCGCGGTAATGGCCGAACACCTGATGCTGTTCGGAGGCCAGGAGCAGCAGGTTCAGTTTGCTGTTGCGGTCGACACAGGGGGTGAAGTCCAGCTGCAGACGGCCATCGTTGCTGCGCATCTGCCAGGGCTTGAGCCAGTTCTTACGGTCGAAATGGAACGCCACCTGATCCAGCTTATGGGCCACGCCGCGGTACAGCAGCAGGTTCTCGCTGGCCGGGCTGCGGTCGCTGAAGCCGTAGCCGAGGTTGAGGCCAAAGGGCTCGCCGTCGACATAGCCGGACGCCGAGGCCCAGTACCAGGTGTTGTTGTAGGTCCACACGCCGCGGCCCCAGTCGAGCACGCCAAGGTCACGCACCGGACTGAGGTGGTAATGCTTGCCGGCCTGGCGGAATTGGCCGCTGGCCTGCAGGCAGTTGAGCTTGGTGTTGTAGTAGAAGGCTTTGCGCTGCTCGGCCCAGGAGGTGGCGATGTTCATCGACTCATGCTGCGCGGGCAGGCGTAAGGTCAGCTCACCTTCGATGCCGCGGCCATGGGGACCCTGGAACTGCGTGCTGGAGAAATGCACGCGATGTTCGCCCCCGACGCGCTCAATCTGCAGGCTCAGCTGCCCATTGCTGAACTGGATGGCGCCACTGTCAGCAGTTTCCGGGAAGGCGTGGCGGCCCAGTGGCAGCGGCTGCAGGGTGTCGATTTGCCAGCTGCGGCCTTGCGCAAGGTCGACCAGGCAGATCGCATAGAGCCCGGCATAGCCGAGGTTGCTGGCGGTCAGGCAGATGGCGAATTGCTCGGGGGAGACCACGGCGTAGTAGTCCCACTCCTTGATCCGCCAGCTGCTCGCAGCGACGGCCTGGCGCTGGTATTGCCAGTAAGGATGGCGGGCCCAGCCGGGCTCGGTCAGGGTGCCGTTGGTTTGCAGAAGCTGGAGCGGTTCAACGATCTCATGCTGCATGGCCTGTCTCTTATTCTTATGGTCGGGCAATTGCCGAGATAAGGATGTGGTACAGGTGTGCCAA